>DASSBY010000197.1:0-3157 GCA_035698285.1 Fimbriimonadales bacterium
GCAGAGCCTATTTTTGTGGGATTTAGCCGTTCCGGAAGCATTTCCGCATTAGATCCACACGATGATTTGGGCTGGCTCGCCGTCGGAACAAGATCCGTCAAATTCCTCGGCGAAAAAGGAGCCTACGAACTGCCGTGGTCCGACATTCGCGCCGTTCGCTATAGACCAAACGCGCATACGCTCCTGGGTCTTGGCCGATGGATTTCCTTTGAGGGCTTGAAGGACGGAAAGCAGCTTCGCATGATGGTAGAGCCGCGGGTGCATTCGACGCTCCTTGCCAACAAGCGCGAAGGAGCAAGGCTTTTGCGCAAACTCAGGGCGCTGATCCCACCCACGGCGAGTAAAATTTAATCGTGTCGAAAAAGAAAACGATTCGCGATATCGATGTATCGGGCAAACGCGTTTTTGTGCGCTGCGATTTCAATGTGCCCCAAGACGACGCCGGCAAGATAACCGATGACACGCGAATCAATGCTGCGCTACCAACGATTCACGCTCTGCACGATGTCGATGCGGCGATTATCCTTGCAAGTCATCTAGGACGGCCAAAGGGCAGGGATGAAAAACTCACCCTAAAACCCGTCGCAGAGCGTTTGGCGGAGCTTCTCGATCACGACGTGCTATTTGCGCCGGACTGCATCGGACCGGAAGTGCGCGCAATGGCGAAAGCTCTGGAACCCGGCGAGGTGCTGCTCCTCGAGAACCTGCGCTTTCACCCGGAAGAGGAAAAAAATGACGCAGAGTTCGCGCAGCAGCTCGCCGCGCTTGCGGACGTTTACGTGGACGACGCGTTTGGAAGCGCCCATCGCGCGCACGCCAGTACGGAAGGAATTGCGCACTATTTGCCGGCCGTAGCCGGACTGCTGATGGAAAAGGAAATCGAATTCCTTGGCAGGCTCTTGGAGAATCCTGCCAAGCCATACGTCGCCATTTTGGGCGGGGCGAAGGTAAAGGACAAGATCAAGGTTATCGACAACTTGCTGCCCAGAGTCGATTCACTTCTGATTGGCGGAGGAATGGCGTTTACTTTTCTAAAGGCTCAAGGCAGCGAGATCGGAAAATCGCTGCTGGATTCGGAGAACATCGAATTCGCGAAAAGAGTACTCGGCGAAAATCCTGACAAAATCCACCTGCCGATCGATGTGATCGTCGCAGAAGAAATCAAGGATGAGGCGGATAACAAAACTGTCAAGGCGAACGAAATTCCTGAAAATTGGATCGGCCTCGACATAGGGCCAGAGACCCAGCTTCGGTTCGGCGAAATAATTCGTCCGGCCGCAACGGTCATTTGGAACGGTCCCATGGGCGTTTTTGAATTGAAATCATTTTCGGGAGGCACGCGCGCAATCGCCGCCGCGATGTCTGAATGCAAGGGTATGACCGTGGTCGGCGGCGGCGACACGGCTTCGGCCGTCGAGCATTTTGGCTATGCCGACAAAATGAACCATGTCAGCACGGGCGGTGGCGCAAGCCTGGAGTTCCTGGAGGGAATCACGCTGCCCGGCATCGCGGTTCTCGAGGACCGGTAGGTATAATTTCGGCTTCCCGGGCCCATAGCTCAGTTGGTTAGAGCGCGCCCCTGATAAGGGCGAGGTCGGTAGTTCGAATCTACCTGGGCCCACCACTCCTCATTCTTCCAGCAGTTCGCGTATCGTTTCTGCCGAATATCCGGCGGCGGACAACTGACGCCCTATCTTGGCTTTTTTGGAGCCTTCGCGCTTCGCGAAAAACCGCCTGGCCGTGTCGACGTCCGGAGGCAGCGTACCGATCGCTGATTGTATCGCTTCTTCCGACGCCCCCCGACAATGCAGGTCTGCGGCGATGCGCTCCCGACCCCAGGCTTTTTCTTTTGAAAGTTTGGCTGCGAGGTCCAGGGCCAGTCGCACATCGTCTATCATGCCTTTCGATTTAAGAAAGGCTATGACCTTTTCGACGACTCGCGTCTCAGCCCCGGCGGACTCGCATTTAGCGCGGATGTCCAATTCGAACCGGTCTCTGCCGCGCAAACTTTTCAAGGCTGCCTTAAGGGCCGCCTCATAATCGGCGTCCGAGGCTAATCCTCCTCTTCATCGCCGGTAAGCTCTGTATCGACAGCGCCCGCATAATTGGCCGCCTTTTTCGCGCTCATTTCATCACGGACTTTTTTATCAATTTCGTCGAGAATTTGTGGGTTATCCTCCAGAAATTGACGGGCGTTGTCGCGACCCTGCCCGAGCCGAAGCTCTCCGTAATTATAATAAGTTCCGCTTTTTCCGATGATACCCAATTTGGCGGCCACATCCAGAAGATCGCCGCCGCGGCTAATGCCTCTGCCGAAAAGCAAATCGAATTCCGTAGCCTTGAAAGGCGGGGCGACCTTATTTTTTACGACCTTGACTTTGGTACGCGCGCCGATCGGCTCAGTGCCGTCCTTAATGGTTTCGGCCCGGCGAACTTCGAGCCGAACTGAAGCCCAGAATTTAAGCGACCGGCCGCCAGGAGTCGTTTCAGGATTCCCATATAGCACGCCGATCTTTTCGCGAAGCTGGTTGATGAAAATGACGGCCGTCTTCGTTTTGTTTACGTGTCCTCCCAGTTTGCGAAGCGCCTGGGACATCATCCTTGCCTGGATGCCGACAAACGTGTCGCCCATCTCTCCTTCGATTTCCGCTTTCGGAACGAGCGCGGCAACCGAGTCGAGGACGACCACGTCGACGGCTCCGGAGCGGATGACCGCGTCCATAATTTCGAGCGCCTCTTCGCCGGTGGCAGGCTGGGAAATGTAAAGCTTGTCCACGTCGACTCCCAGACTTCGGGCGTATTCCACGTCTAGCGCGTGCTCGGCGTCTACGTAGAGAGCCAACCCGCCGCGCTTTTGCGCTTCCGCGACGACGTGCAATGCGATGGTCGTCTTGCCCGAGCTCTCCGTGCCGTAGATTTCGGTCATCCTTCCTCGCGGAACGCCGCCAACGCCGAGTGCCAAATCGAGGCTAATCGAACCTGTGGGAATGGCGTCCACCGCTTCCGAAGAAGTCTCCCCGAGGCGCATGATCGCCCCTTTGCCGAAGGCCTTCTCCACTTGGCCGAGGGCCATCGTCAGCGCGCGCTCTTTGTCCGAACTCATCTTGTCTTCCACCGTTGCAGGTCCATTTTTCGTCGTCGTAGGCATCAATTCCTC
>DASSBY010000198.1:0-12133 GCA_035698285.1 Fimbriimonadales bacterium
CTGTCCCAACTCGCTGAAGTCTTCGAAGGACGCGGCAAGAGCGTGGCCAGCGACATCGACGAGGAGGATATTCGCGCTTTCCTTCGCGCTCGCGGCAAGACGCCCGTCACGAGATGCCGCAAGCTGTGCGCGGCCCGGGCTTTCTCAAAGTTCCTCGTCTCAGCGAAAGTGACCGCAACGGACCCAACCAGCGCGATAGAGGCTCCAATAACAAAGAAGAGCCTGCCCAAAGACCTTTCGCCGGAGCAGGCAGCGGAACTGGTCACGGCCGAGGTCGGCGGGCATCCCCTTCGAGACCGCGCCGTTCTCGAAGTCCTCTACGGCGCCGGGCTCCGAGCCTCCGAAGTGGTTTCCATAGACATTGCGGACCTTCAGGAGGACGCACGCTCGCTGCTAGTCCACGGCAAAGGCAGCAAGGAGCGCATAGCCGTCTTCGGCGAGGTCTGCGCCGAAGCCATCGAGGCCTACCGAACCGGAGAGCGCGCCGGGGGGTCTGACGCACTTTTCACAAACGACAGCGGCCGTAGGCTTTCGCAAAGGACCATCCAGCGGATCGTGGAGCGAAGGCGGGCCTTGGCAGGCGTTGGTTCCGACGTCTCTCCGCACTCGCTCCGGCACAGCTTCGCCACCCACTTGATGAACGGCGGCGCCGACCTCAAGACCGTTCAGCAGCTCTTGGGCCATGAAAGTCTCGCGACGACCCAGGTTTACACGCATGTATCCATCGAGAGGCTCCGGGAGGTGGTTGCAAAGCGGCATCCCAAAGGCAAGCCCGATCCAAATCGTGAATAATATGCGTTAGCCCGGCTACAGGGCGCCAGGGAGGGCGCTGCCATGCTTGTTCTAACGCGAAAAGTTCATCAAAGCATCATGATCGGCGACGACATCGAGATCGTCGTTCTGGAGGTTCGGGGCGAGCAGGTTCGCCTCGGCATTCGCGCGCCAAGCAACGTTGCCGTGCATCGGCAGGAAGTCTATACGCTCATCAAGACTGAAGGCAAGCCGGAAACCGGCGAGCCGAAGTAGACTCAAGGCATGAACCCAACGCTCCAGCAATGGCTTGCGAGCCAGATAGACGACCTGCGCGCGAAACATCTTTACAAGAAGCCGCGAATCCTTCAGACGCCGGCGGGCGGCGAGGTGACGATGGATGGCAAGCCCGTTATCAATTTTTCCAGCAACAATTATCTCGGGCTCGCGAATCATCCGAAAATGAAAGAGGCGGGGATTCGCGCGATCGAGAAATGGGGCGTCGGCGCAGGCGCGGTCCGGTGGATCGGCGGGACGATGGAGGTTCACGACGAATTAGAGCAAAAGCTGGCCGAGTTTAAGCGCGTCGAAGCGGTGTTGGTTTTTACGTCAGGATTTACTGCGAATAGCGGAACGATTCCTGCCGTCATGACCGCCGAAGATGTCATTATCAGCGATGCGTTAAATCATGCGAGCATTATCGACGGCATCCGGCTAAGCGCCGCAGAGTACCGCAAATCCGAAGGCTGGGTTTACGAACACAAAAACATGAACCAGCTGGAAGACATCCTCAAGAAAGCCGGGAAATTCAAAAAACGCATGATCGTTACCGACGGCGTATTTAGCATGGACGGCGATATCGCTCCACTGCCGGATATCGTCGGGCTCGCGGAAAAATACGATGCGCTCGTAATGGTCGACGATGCTCACGCCAGCGGCGTTTTGGGCAAAAACGGGTCGGGCACCACGTCGCATTTCGATCTGTATGGCCGCGTCGACATCCAGCTTGGCACGTTGAGCAAAGCTCTCGGCGTCGTCGGCGGATATATTGCAGGATCGAAATTGCTAAAAGAATTTCTGATCAATCGGGGCCGACCTTATTTATTCAGCACTTCGCTTCCACCAACGACGGCAGCATCATTGATCTCGGCTATAGAGATTTTACAGACCGATCCCGAGCCGATGAGGCGGCTTTGGGATAATGCGCGTTGGTGGAAGGCTGCCCTCAAAGACCTCGGTTTCGATACTATGGGAAGCGAAACGCCGATAACGCCCGTGTTTTGCGGCGCCGAGGAAAAAGCCGTAGCGATGGAGAAAATGCTTTGGGACGAAGGCGTGTACGCCCTCTCCATTTGCTATCCGACCGTCGCGTTGGGCAAAGCACGCATCCGCACGATGCCGAGTGCCGCGCACAGCCAAAGCGACCTCGAGCGCGGTCTCGCGACGTTCGCCAAATGCGGCCGCGCGCTCGGCGTAATCGGAACAACGAGTTCGGTCGTATAGTTATTAGTTAAATCCATGAGTTCCGAAGCCGGCACGCTCGGTAAATACCAAATAATTCGCGAAATCGCGCGCAGCAACGATATCGTTTATGAGGCATACGATCCTCTTATGAACCGCCGTGTCGCGCTAAAAGAGCTCGCCGTTCCGCCCGGCGCTAGCGAGAAACAGCGCGAAGAAAGGCTCGCACGATTTAAGCGCGAAGCCAAAGCCGCCGGCTCGCTTTCGCATCCGAATATCCTCACCATTTACGAAGTCGACGAGGATCGTGGCCGGGCTTACATCGCCATGGAATATCTCGAAGGCTCCTCCCTGCGGCAGCGCATCGACGTGGATGGCGGCCTTGGCCAGGATGAAGCGGTCCGGATTATTTTGGAGGTCCTCGCGGGGCTCGCGTACGCCCACGAAAACGGCGTCGTGCATAGAGACATCAAGCCCGACAACATCCAGCTCCTTCCCGATGGGCGCGTCAAGATCACCGACTTCGGCATAGCGCGCCTCATGTTCGAGCCTTCGCTCACCATCGACGGACAGATTTTTGGAACACCAAGCTACATGTCGCCCGAGCAGGTCGAGGGCCGCGACGTGGATGCCCGGACGGACATCTGGAGTTGTGGTGTCGTCCTTTACGAGGCGATCTGCGGCGTAAAGCCGTTTACCGGCGACAGCGTCGTCTCGATTTCGCACGCGATCATGCGCCTCGAACCCAACGATCCGGCGGGCGCGAGCTACGCCGTCGCGCAGGTAATAAAGCGCAGTCTCGACAAGGCCAGCAGCGAGCGCTATCCCAGCGCAAAAGCAATGACGGCCGCCCTGAGCGAGGCGATGACCTCATTGCGCGACATCGCGCCAACGCCTCCGCCGGTGCCAACCGTGACGCCCGCCCAGGCATACGCCGCTTCCGGATACCCCTACGGCCAACCTTACGGCCAGCCCTATGGAACGGTAGCTGGACAGCAGCCGCCACCAATCATTTCGCCATTCCCGCCGGGCTGGACGGCGCCGCCGAGCAAGCCGCTTCTATCGCCTGCCACTTGGCTCTTCATCCACCGAACCTTCGCCGTAATCCTGATCGGCAGCGTTCTTGTCGCGCTGGGATTTTGGGGCGTAGCGGTGCTGAGCAAATCGACGGAAAGCCGCGCCCGAATGCAGGCCGATCTCGCGCGAGCCCAGCAGCTTCTCGACAAAGGCGGGAACGTCCGCAATGCGGCCGCCTCTCAGGAAGACCTCCCTGTCCGCATTGGTCTGCTTCGTGAAAGCCTCGGAGATTTTTCCAAGGCTTCGGACGTCGCGCCGACGGATCAGGGCAGAAATCTCGCCCTCGCGGAGGCCGCGCGCACAGCGCTCATGCTTTCTCGCGAATACGTCGCGGCGGATAGCCTGCGCGACGCCGAAATAGCAGCGCAGGACGCGGTTCGCTATGCTGACGCCTGCGGCGACACGGCTCTCGGAATCCAAGCGCGCGCGCTGCAGCGCCAAATCGCCTCGGGCGGCTAGCGCCGTAGAGTACGAAGCGTCCGTTTTGAAGCGCTTTAGTCTTGCCGAACTGGAGTTCGGCAAGACGCGCTCCTCTTCGTGATAGCTCGTATCGATACCAACCCTCCGCCGTCCGAACTTTCGGCGATAGCGGGCGCGTCATAAGACGGTAAAGCAGCCGTAAGGGTATTCTCGCTCTTCCGGTCTGAGAAGCCGCCGGAAACCAGCAGGCACCAGGAGTTTTCAGAAAAGCATGGCGATGCCCCGTAAACCTTTAGCCCAGTATCTCCTCGAGAAGGGCTACGTCAAGAAAGAACAGATCGACGAAGCGGAGAAGGTGCGTTCTCAATCAAAGAGCACCGACATAGGAAGAGTCCTCGTGGACCTCGGATTCGTCGGGGAACGCGAGATGCTCGAAGCGAAAGCACAGGAAGAGGGTTTCGCCTTCGTGGACCTGGACCGATATCAAATCGACTCCGGAGCGGTCAATATGGTTCCGGAACGCATTGCGCGCAACCATTCGGTTATGCCGGTTCGCAAGGAAGGCAACGTCCTCTACGTCGCGATGCCGAACCCCGGCAATATCCAGGCTATCGATGATGTCCAGATGGTTTCGCGCCTAAAGGTGACGCCCGTTCGCGCCGTTCCAGGCGCCATCGAGGACGCGATTCGCAAGTATTACGGCAGCGGCAATGGCTCTAGCGGAGCATCGGCTGCAGCGGCGCAGCAGTCAATTACACCCGCCAGCAGCCGCGGCGACATCAGCCAGGCTATCGCCGAAGCCGGCGCGGCGCGCGGAATCGAAGTCGAGGACGCGGCGGCCGACGCCCAGGCAGCCGAGCAAGCGCCGATTATCCGACTTGCCAACGCTCTCATCCAACAGGCGATCACCGATCGAGCCTCGGACGTTCACATCGAGCCGCAGCAGCGCGGCGTGCGCGTTCGCTATCGCGTGGACGGTGTTCTTCATGAAGCGATGACCGTGCCGAAAAATCTGCAGGCGCCGCTCATCAGCCGCTATAAGATCATGGCGGACATGAACATCGCCGAGCGGCGACTTCCGCAAGACGGCCGCATCGAGATTCGGCAAGGCGGCAAAGATTTCGACCTTCGCGTAAGCTCCATCCCGACGCCCGCCGGCGAGAAGATCGTTATGAGGATTCTCGACAAGACGAGCGTTCTTCTCGGCCTCGACAAGCTCGGCTTTACCGAAGAGGTGCAGTCCCAAATTGAGGAGCTCACCCGGCAGCCGAACGGCATGTTCCTTTCGACCGGCCCCACCGGCGCCGGAAAAACGACGACGCAGTACTCCGTTCTTCACAAGCTCAATAGCATCGAGAAGAACATCATCACGATCGAAGATCCAATCGAATACCAGCTAACGGGAATCTCCCAGGTCCAGGTAAACCGAAAGGCCGGTCTCAGTTTTGCCAATGCACTTCGCCACTTCCTTCGCCAAGACCCTGACATTATCATGGTCGGTGAGATGCGTGACCTCGAAACCGCTGAGATTGCAATCGAAGCGTCTCTCACGGGCCACTTGGTCCTGTCCACCCTTCACACCAACGATGCTCCATCCGCCGTCGTCCGAATGACCGACATGGGGGTCGAGCCGTATCTGATTTCTGCGACCGTTATCGGCGTCCTTGCTCAAAGGCTCGGCCGCCGGAACTGCGCTAACTGCAAAGAGCCCTACGAGGTCAAACAGTCGGACCTGCGTCGATTCGGCTTCAATGTCGAAGACCCTGAGGCGACTGTCACGCTTTATCGCGGCAAGGGCTGCGAAGAGTGCAAGTTCACCGGGTTCCGAGGACGCGTCGGCGTTTACGAGCTTATGCGCATGAACGCGGAGATCGCAGAACTCGTCGTTCGCCGAGCCCCGCCGAACGATATTAAGATGGCTGCGAAAGCGAACGGCATGCACGAATTGCGCGAAGACGGTCTTCTGAAGATTTTGAGCGGCACGACGACCCCCGAGGAAATCATGCGCGTTATCTTCACCGCCGGCTTCTAAATTCGCGCGTCAGGCTTGGAGCGTCGAGCGCAAAAGCTCGACATTTCGCATTGACAACTTAAGCTGCTCCTCGCGCCGCCGCTCAAATTCTGCCGAAAAGCCGGCTCTCTGCTCTTCGAACGAACGGAACATGTCCCAAAGCGCTTCTGAAGTCAACTGTTCGACGGCCAGGGCTTTTGGCAATCCCATAATCTGCACAAACGACGCAACCTTGGGATCATAGGCCACCATCGTCGGGGCGATTCCAGAAATTGCCGCGAAAATTCCCGCATGCAGCCGCATGGAAACGACCGCGTTCATTCGGCCGATTCGAGCTAGCATATCCGCCGGATGAACCACGTTGCGAATGTCCGGGCACCTTCCGCCGTGCAGCTTGGCGATCGCATCGAGAATCTTAGTGTCCATCCCGCGATCCATTTCGACGAGCACAGGGATGTAGTTATTGCGAAACAAAATTTGGCAAAAGCCGCCGAACGCCTCTGCAATCTTTTTATCGTTGCTCCAAGGGCGCGCTGATATCGCGACCGATTTCATTCCTGCCATGCCGAATTCGACCGCCGGAGTTTGGGACGGCCGAGCCAGCCAAGCAAGATCGGCGGTGAGCTCTGCTCGATGGCATCCGAGACCGCGTGCCACCGCGAGACTCTCTGTATCGCGAACACTAACCAAATCGCAGGCAGCTAAGGCTCCCGAAGCCGCGCGCTTCCCGAGAAAGCTGTTGATCGGCCCGATCCCTTGGGCGAGAAGAGCAACTTTTTTGTCTGCCTTTTTGGCGGTCGCAATTAAATGCGTGTAGTATTTTAGAGACAATAGGCTCGTCTTGTCTTGCAGTAAGCCACCGCCTCCTAGCACGAGCGCGTCGGCGCCATCAATAGCATCTTTAATTGCGCCCAGATTTTTGCGCGGAACAGCGGGATGGCCGAATTGACGGCGCGTCTCCTCCGGATTTCCGGACAAAACCGTTATTTGCCACGGAGCGGCTCCTAACCCCGTCAGCAGCCCATAAAGCAGCGCGTCATCTCCGATATTGCCGCAGCCGTAATACCCCCCAAGAACGATCTTCATGCCGCGCGGCGCCTCGCATCCATAACTTTGATGTAAACCCACGCGACGATAATCCCGATTACGCCGCCCACAACGATGCCCGTCACGACGCGCATCGCCGACACCGCGATCGGCGTATGCAAATGGCAGAAAGTATTGAGAACGCTTGCTTGCCCCACCGCGGCTAAAAGTCCCATCAGCGGCAGGAAAGCGCGCTCGCCTCGAAACGCCATCGTCAGCGCCAGGATAAAAGCAGGATGCCCTATCAGGAATTCCTTCGTTCGCGGACGTTCGGGCAGGACGCGGTCGAGAAAATTGCGCATCTTTAGTTCAAGCGAGCTAACATCCCCGGGCGAATCGTTTCCCGTCCGCAAAAGCATAACAAAGATCGCAGCCAAAACGACGCCGAGAACAGCGATGTCGAACCATCGAATCTTTGTATCGAGAATGTTCCGCAAAGAAATCTGCTCGAATAATAAATAGATGCCGACGACAAGCGGCGGAATAAAATGCGCCGCTTTGACACCGAAAAACTGATCGAGGCGCATCATATAAGGAAGTTGCGTGAGAAGCGCCGCCACGTGCAGACCGCCCAAAACACTGATTCCGGTAACCCAGAAAAAGGCAAGAAACCACACCGATGCCTTTTCCGGCCCGCGTCCGATGGAAAGCGCGGACAGCATGGCCCACGTCGGAAAAGCGAGCGCCGCGACAAGAGCCATGTATTTCGCGCCAAATCCGACTCCCACGCCTGCCGTGAGCAAAATCAAAAGCGTGAATGCGCCCGCCTGCCATTTGGCGTTCGCAAACGTTCCGATCAGCCATCCGGAAGTCAGGGCGATCCCGAGCGAGGCGATCACAGCCGCCCAGGCAGGCCTATCCTTGGGATATTCCGGCCTCGAAGGCTTAGCTTCGTAGCCTTCCCTTTCGATGCCATGTCGGATCTTTCCGACAAAATCGGAGAAGCCCGCCATCGGCCGCTCGCTTGCCAAAGAAATGGGCCTTAGAAACAGGGCCTTTACGTTGCGCTCTACCACTGCGCGCACATAACGGTCGATAATGTCCGGCGGTTCGTTCTTGTCGATTTCTGCCGCCACCATGCTGTGGATCCGAATCGCGCGATCGGTCATCTCCTTTAGCATGCGGCTTAGGCCGCCCTGATTCGAAAATTCCACGATCCCCACCCATATGCCGGAATTGCGTATTTGGTTGGCCGCAAAAGGAATGAGGTCGCGCCTGCCAAGAACTTGGTCGCCCCCGAAAATCATGCCGACGGCGCCCGTCATGGTCGCTTCGTGGACAACATTGCGAATGGCGTTTTCCGTAGAAAGCGGCGGATTGTTGACACGCGCGATAACGCTTAGTCCCGAATCATGAATCGTGCGCATCGTTGGCATGTCGAAACCGAGTCCGTAAGGCTTGATCTCGACGAACCTAAGCGGGAGTGCCATTTTCGTACCATCCGGCAAGCGCAAGTATCCCGGCGGCGACGCGGCCGGCCGTCCGAAGCGAGCCGTCAAAATGCGTTTCAACCGGGGCCCCAGCGAAGCGTCGGTAACTTCGTAGATCGGTGGCGAGCCTCCGACCGTTCGCACCTGACCGGATGCCACGAGGTCGTCCATCGTCTCTTCGGCAACGGCCACGGCTGTGATGCCGGCGGTCTTCAAATGCGATAGCGCCTCGGGAAGCGTTTCTCCCTCCATCGCCGCAAGCTGCCGAACGTCCGGCATGTCGACGATAAGATGCACCGCCCGGTTTGCCGATTCGGAGCGGTACCGCTCGATGGCCACCCAGAGGCAGACGCCCGTCGTGATTGCGAGGACAACGCAAAGCCAAACTGGAGGTCGGAATTTGGGACTCATCTTGAAAGGTCGGCTCGGTAGCTTCCGCTGTGGGATTTGCCGCGCCTCCAAGACATGACGGTTAACATTCCCGCAAGAAAGCCCCCGGCGTGCGCCCAATTAGCGACACCGGGCTGGACGAAGAAAATCTGAAGCAAAAACCACATGCCGAGGAGCAGCCAGGCAGGCACGTTAAAAGGAAACCAATACAGCGGTGGGACGATTGCTTCGATCCGAGCGGCGGGGTGTAGTAGGAAAAAACTGCCCATAACGCCGGCAATGGCGCCTGAAGCGCCAAGCATGGGAACGCCGCTATCAGGCATCACGATAATTTGCGTAATGGATGCGCACAGACCCCACAGCAGATAGTAGATCATAAAGCGCCAAGGCCCAAACGTATGCTCCACTCGAGGCCCGAAAACCCACAGAAAAAGAACGTTTCCCAGGATGTGGAGGATGTTCGCGTGCAGAAAGATGCTTGTGAAGAGCGTCAGCAACGGCTCCTTAAGGCCGCCGCGGAAAACGTTCACGATGTCGACTGGTCGCGCGGCCATGTCGGCGAACACGTAGCGCGGTCCGAACACGTTCCAGTTTCGGTCCCACAGATATACGATGGCGAGGAGTAGGACGATCGCTACGGTGACGAAGGGAAACGGCCCGCGATCGCGCTCATCCTTGAGAGGAATCATCCGGCCCGTAGGATAGCACGGCGGCGCGCCCCTATTGCACGAGTTCCCAACTCAGCGTGTCGATCCGGGGCTCCCACGGGTACTGAAAAACGGCGCCGGTCAGTTTGTACGAGACCTTAGCGCGCATCGCTCGCGTCCCCGCCTGGATAAAGCGAGATGGATTTCCCGTGACCGCAATGCTGATCCTATTGTCGCTCGTGGTTAGGTTTCGCGCATCGACTTGCTCGTACGTCGAGTTTTGGAAATTGAACATCGAAACGATCTGCGAGATTGTGCTCGCGCTTCCCTTAGACTCGATTGAAAAAGACATTCCGTTCGCGGTCGAAATCGGCGCCGTTGCGTCGAACTGGACTTCGATTGGCGGAATGTTCGTGGAAAAAACGGCGCCCGGGCGCATCGTCAAATACCGATCGTCGCTACGCTCGACGTCGTCCAAATCGCCGCTAATTGCTCTGCCGCGAAGCATCGTAAACGCGCGCGGAGCAACCGGCTGCCCAGTCTCGTCGATATCCGCCACGAAGACTCCTCGGCCGTGGGTTACGGCGACGAGCTGGTCGGCGCCGTGCCAAAGCAATTCAGCGAGCGGAACCGTTCCCGGACCGTCGGTGAACGTCGTCCAAGTCGTCCCATCGTCCATCGAAGTAAAGATCCCGATGTCGGTGCCGGCGTAAAGCCAGCCAGGGTGAATCGGATGAATCGCAAACGCTCCAACCGGAGCGGTCGGGAGGCTATGCGCGCCCGTGCCGCTAATGTTTTGCCATGTGTTGCCGGCATCCGTCGTAAGCCATACGTTGTCGTCCGTCCAGCCCATAAAGGAAACGTAAACGCGGTTCGTATTGTGGCTGTCGATCACGATGCGGCTTACGAAGCGGTTCGGCAAGTTGGGCGTTGTTTCGTCCACGCGCGTCCATGTGGGCGTCGTGGCGGTTCCATCGGTGGTTTTCCAAATCTGGCCGTTGTTGTATCCGACCCACACGATATCAGAATTTCCCTGGGCCACCGCGATGGTGGAACTGTTTTTCGGAGGAACCGCATCGAAGTGGTCTGTCGGCGGTTCGTTGCTGTCACCGTCTCCAATTTCGTCCTTGACCATCGTCCAATTCGGGCTGCCGGTCTTAACATTGTTTGCCCGATAAATGCGCGCGCCGCAAACATACATCCGTGCCTGATTATTGGGATCGAGCATGTAGTAGGTCGCGAAATTGTAATCACTGCTCCCCGCGCCGGGAGGGCCGATGCCGTTGTATCCAAATCCACCATCGTTGCTGCGCGCGATTGCGGCGTGCTGCGAACTTGCATAGAAATAATTCGGATCCGTCAAATCAGCGGCGCAACTTATGCCATCTCCGCCGAGCACATGATCCCAGCCCTGCGTATCTCCCGTGAATAGCTGGCTTCCGTTGTCCTGCGCACCTGCGACGAGGCGTCCGTTCGCGTTCATCCCTGCGCCGTAAAATTGTGTTACGCCGAGGTTGTGGTTTAGGTCTGTGGAGGAGTTGCCCGTCACGTCGTTGGTCTTGTAAATGCCCCCGTCGTTTCCAAAAAAGAGGACGCGATTCGTGGAGCCGTTGTATTGGGGAGACTCGACCAGTACGTGATGGTCGGGGTGGACATTGTCAAAGACCTCGGAAAAATTCACCCCCGAGTCCGTACTTCGGAAAAGATAAACGCCGCCGAGCAGAAGACGCGAGGGCAGCGTTGGGTCGACCCAGAGCGCATTATTATAATTTGCGTAGGTGCTAACGCCATTGCCCGAGGTCTTCAAGGCGTAGGATTGTCCGTCGTTCGTCGATTGATATATCTTTATGCGCCCGTTCGAACTTATCGCTGCATAAACAATATTGGGGCTGTTTCGAGCATAAGTAATTTCAACACGCGCGCCCGCGGTGCCGGTTGCATTCGTCCACGTGAGCCCTCCGTTCGAGGAGAACTGCGGTTTACCGTCCGATCTTCCGGCGACGGCTTTCTGGCCGTCCGTTGGGTGAAAATCGACATCGTATGTCTTGCCGGCGGATACCAAATTAAAGGTTCCGCCTCCGTCCACGCTCCGAAAAATACCGTTATTTGTCGCGACGAGCAGGATATTGTGGTTCGTCGGGCTTATTGCTATCCGGTTAACGTAGTAAAAGTCTTCATTGTTCGTCGCTGGCAGCTGATCCCACGTGGCGCCGCCATCGAACGTTTTGAATATTCCAGCGCCTTGCCGAAACGCATTGTTCGACGAGCCGGGAATCCCTGTATTGAAGAAACCTTCGCCCGTGCCCGCATAAAGAACATCGGGATTCGTCTTATCCATCGCCATCGAGCACACTCCGATCGCGGCCAAGAAATCATCTTCGAAATCCCAGGAAGCGCCACCGTTGGTAGTTTTCCAAATGCCGCCGCCGACGGATCCGACCCACATAACGTTGGGGTTTGTGGGATGGATGATAATCGCTCTCAAGCGCCCGCCAACGTTACCGGGCCCCAGCCATCTCCAGCTTCCGGGAAAAATTCCGGCGCCGTCTGTTTCCAACATCCTGTCACGCTGGGCCTTGGCGTTCATAATCGCATTCTTCGGCATTTGGCCGTTTTCATCCAACCGGCTGTAATACCAAAATGCAGCCGCACCGTTTGGATCGTCCGGCATGCGCTCGCTCTCCACTGCCATTTCGGAAAAATCCGGGCACACGGCTTCGACACATCGAAGGCCGGCAGAGAGAAATGCTGAAACTAAAAGGATTGGAAGCATGATTATCGTCCTTGGTTGGCGCGGTCGACGACGCCCTCCGCCTCTTTATCGAGATTGTTCGGGATGGCGCTCACGGGTGGGCGAACTA
>DASSBY010000199.1:0-6820 GCA_035698285.1 Fimbriimonadales bacterium
AGGTCGATTCCCGTTACCGCGTTGTCATCATCGCCTAACCACCGGATTTCCACTTGCTGGCCGTGTGAAAGCTGCTGCTGATCGCCGCCCTGCGGCGACACTAGGAAGGCTTCAGGCAAATCGCCGTTTTGATTGACGGGAACGTGCATGACGATGCAGTGCAGCGCTCCCGCAGCCGAAATGATCTGGGTGCAGTCGATTTGTACGACGGTCTTGTCGGGCAGAGCTTCCTCGTAAACCGTGAGGGCTTGGTCGTTATAGGTGTTCGCGGGGTTTTGGCTGTATTTCGGAATCATCACGACGTCATTGCACATAACCGCATTCGTAAATGTGTAATGCACGCCACCCGAATGGATGGCAGGGGTTCGGTAAACGGTATAGCCCCGTAGCGTCATCAAGGTGGCCGCATTATCGCAAATAACGTCCTGCGGGGAACCCGAGGCGGTCGGCCAATCGCTGATGATAACGCTCGTGTCGCCGATTACCTGCATCCACATATCCAGATGCTGAGTCGAATCGATCGACGTTGGAAAGGGGTCGAAAAGCGTCGTATTAACATTTTGGAAGGCATGCCATTTTGCGATGATTTGCGCCTCGGTAAGGTTCGGATTTTCATTGACGACGAGACGCGTCGCGTAGCTCCGGCCAAAAGAATCCAGATGGTAATTGCCGCCGCCGTGTATGAGGTTCATCGAATACATTGGATGCTGCTTGAATGTCGAGAAATAGGCGGGGAAGGCATCGTCCTGCGGCCGCGGACGGTTGTATATGTGATCAACGATCGCGCGGCAGCCTCCCTGGTAAATATATCTGGGGCCGTAATCCCGGATCCAAATCGTGTCGGTTGGATGAACGACAAAAACGACGCGGCTCATGTCGACGCCGGCGGTTGCGAGCGTTGCGCTGCACGAGGTCTGCTCGCTTTGCGAATCCACGGCCATGTAAACGCGGGCATGACCGAGCGCGCCAGTAACCTGTACCGCCATCGCGGTTAGGATCGGATTCCACGAAGCGCCGCCCTCCCACGCCATAAGAAGCCCGTCCATCAGCTCGTACTCCGAAGGGCAGCGGACGAAGCCGGTCGGGGGATCGGACTCGCCTCTGTCCTGGAAATACCAGGGATGCCCCTTAAGCCATGAACGCTCTTCGGGGGTGAGATATCTTGGCGTCTGCTGTCCTTCGGGATATTGCGGCGGCCGGGTTTGGGCGAGTGCGGCGGCAGTGCAAAGGGCGGCCGCGAGGCATGTGACGGTGCGGAAGGGCATGCCCCATTATGGAAGGTATACTGGGATCTACATGGCAGAACGGCTAAGAGACGGCATTCCGTCGGGCGAAGCGCTTGTTTCGTCTGCCGTTCGCGCGCGCCGTATCCGTATCTAGGGGCCTTCGCCTCCAACGGATTCGCGGCCGGATATCGGCATCCTCCACGGCGAATTAGGCGGACCCCGGTTATGCATTTTCGCCGGCTCCAGCGAGGAAAACCATGTACCAGCTAGAAACCAACATCCCCGTCCCGCACTGCGCTCCCTTTACAACTCCCCATCACGTTCTAACGTCGTCCGACCTAGACGCCAAGCAAATGCGCGAAATTCTCGACTTGGCGAAAAGAATGAAGATTTGGCGCGGGAAGGGAAGCATCGTCTGGCCGGTGGATGGCCTCCTTTTGGCGATGATTTTCGAGAAGCAGTCGCTGAGAACGCGCGTCTCGTTCGAGGCGGCATTCCGAGAGTTGGGTGGGCATGCCGTGTACTTGACAAAGGCCGACATCGACATGGGAGCGAGGGAGCCGATCGCGGACATTGCCAAAGTCTTGTCCAGTTGGTGCTCGATCATCGTCGCCCGAGTTAAACGGCACGATTCGCTGGTCGAGCTTGCTTCGCACGCGACGGTGCCCGTCGTCAATGCCCTTAGCGACGAAGAACATCCTTGCCAGGCGCTGGCGGACATGCTGACGATCGAAGAGCATTTCGGCATCTCCGGAGGGCGGAAAATTGCGTGGATAGGCGATGGCAACAACGTCGCGAACAGTTTCGCGGTCGCCGGCGCAGCGCTTGGCTATGAAGTGGTCGTCTGCACGCCGGAAGGCTATGAACCGTCTGCCGCAGTCCTTACTCTCCCGGGCATATCGCTAACTCACGAACCTGCAAAGGCCCTGGACGGTGCGGCTGTCGTTTCGACGGACGTCTGGATCAGCATGGGAAACGAGGATGAGGAAGAGGCGCGCATGCGCGCGTTTGCAGGCTTTCGAGTCGACGGAAAGGCGATGTTTTTAGCCTCGCCGGGTGCGATCTTCATGCACTGCCTTCCGGCGCGGCGAGGGCTCGAGGTCGCGTCGGAGGTCATCGACGGTCCACAATCTGTCGTATTCCAGCAGGCGGAGAACCGCCTCCACGCGCAAAAGGCGCTGATGAAGCTGCTGCTCGACGGCTTTTCCGAGCAGCCTTCACTGGATTTTGGCTTTGGAAAAGAATGAATAACGCATTGGTGATTTATAGCGGCGGGCTGGATACGACGGTTTGTCTTGCTCTTCTCCGCGCGGAGGGCGTCGACGATATTACGGCGGTCACGATCGACGTCGGCCAGCCGGCGGATGATATCGATCTAGCCGAGCGGCGCGCCGCGCAAATGGGAGTTCGTCAGGTAACCATCGACGCGAAGCAAGAGTTTGCGGACGACTACTGCTCGGTCGCGATCGCCTTCAATGCGGATTATTACGGCTATCCTCTGTCGACGGCGATCGCGCGTCCGCTCATAGCTCGCAAGGCGGCTGAATTTGCGCTTGCTGAGGGGCCGTTCGGCCAGATTGTTCATGGCTGCACGGGGAAGGGAAACGACCAGTTTCGTATCGAATATGGCTTGAGGGCGAACCTGCCGGGCGTTTGTGTGCGCGCTCCGGTTCGCGAGCGGAATTGGACGCGAAGCGCCGAAATAGAGTACGCGGAAGCCCTTGGCGCGCCGATCGGGCAGAGCAAAGAAAAGATATGGAGCATCGACGAGAACCTTTGGGGCCGCAGCATCGAGGGCGGCCGCCTCGAGGACCCGTCGTATCCTCCGCCGGAAGAAATTTTCGCTTGGACCTCGTCGAAGAAGGCTGCGCCGAATGATCCGGTTCAACTCGACTTGGCTTTCGAAGGCGGCGTTCCGAAATCCATCGGCGGCAAGGAGTTCCGTATCTGCGACCTGATCCAAGAACTGAACGCCGTGGCGGGAAGCCATGGCATCGGCCGGATTGACATCATGGAAGATAGGCTCATCGGGCTGAAGGTTCGCGAGAATTATGAATGCCCCGCGGCGACGGTGCTCGTCGCGGCCCACAAAGCGTTGGAGTCGTTGGTTTGCACGCCGGAAGAGCGCCGCTTCAAGGCGTTGGTGGACCAGGCTTGGGCCGAGCATGTTTACGCCGGCTTATGGGGCGACCCGTTCTTTGCCGATCTCGTTGGCTTTTCCGGCGGAATCGAAAAGCGTGTCACGGGGAGTGTGAAGATGGATCTGTACAAAGGCTCGGCCACTGTGCTGGGGCGAACTAGCCCGTTCGCGCTCTACAGCGAAGCCGACGCGAGCTTCGACGACGCTTCCTTTTCTCAAAGCTCCATGACGGGAATGGTTCAGGCGCACGGAATGAGCAGCCTGCTTTACGAAAAACTCAAGAGCGATCGATGAAACACCGGATGTGGGGCGGGGCCTTTTCGGAAGGGCCGGACGAATTGGCGTGGAAGTTTGGCGCGTCGCTGGAATCTGACGCTGCGCTGATGCAAGAAGAAGTCGACGTATCCATCGCGCACGTTGCGATGCTCGCCGCCTGCGGAATCATTCCTGCCGAGCAGGGGGAAGCCATGGAGAAGGCTTTGGCGGAAATGGCCGATGGCGCATGGCTCGAGGGTGCGGACGCGGAAGACATCCATGCGGCGGTGGAGGCGGAGCTTATTCGGCGAGTTGGCGACATTGGCGGCAGCGTGGGAACCGCGCGCAGTCGAAACGACCAGATTGCCACTGTTTCGCGGCTTTGGACCGCGAGGCGCTGCCACGAGATCGATTCCGTAATTGAAAAGCTGCAACGGCGGATTGTCGCCTTAGCAAAATCCTATGCCGACGCCCCAATGCCCGGCCGCACGCACATGCAGCCCGCTCAGCCGATTACGCTCGGCTACCAATTGCTGGCGTACTTTTGGATGCTCGCGCGCGATCGAAAGCGCTTCGGCGCGGCGCGCGAACTTGCCCTGGCGTTTTGCCCCATGGGTTCCGGGGCCATCGCCGGGACTTCTCTTCCGATCGACCGGGCGCAGACCGCTACGGCGCTTGGATTCGCCGCTCCGTCTCCCAGCGCCATCGATTCGGTTAGCGACCGAGATTACGTCGGCGACACGCTGCACGCCTGCGCAACGCTTATGCAGCACCTGTCGCGGCTTGCCCAGGAATTGGTCTTGTGGAGCACCGACGGGTCGGTGCGCATATCGGAAGGGTTTGCGACGGGAAGCAGCTTGATGCCGCAAAAGCGGAACCCGGACGTTGCGGAGCTCATTCGAGGCCGCGCTTCGCAGCCTATCGGAGACTGGGTTTCCTTCATGGCGATGATGAAGGGGCAGCCGCTTGCCTACAACCGCGATATGCAGGACGACAAGCCGCCGCTCTATAATTCGGTTCGAATCGCGCTCCAATCGGCGACGCTTTTGGATCCGATGCTCGGAGGCGCGGAGTTCAACGTTCGTCAAATGGAGGAAGGGGCGGGAAAAGGCGGTTCGGTGGCGACCGCCATCGCGGAGGAGCTAGTGCGACGAGGTATCCCTTTTCGCGAAGCGCACGAACGGGCGGGCGAAGCCGTGCGAAAAGCGGAAGCGTCGGGGCGGGATCTTTGCGAATTAAGCTTGCCCGAGCTCGCAAACCTTTTGCCCGGAGCGACGGAGCAGCTTCATCGCCAGCTTTCCGTGAGAGGCAACACCGAGCTGCGCGACAGCTACGGCGCCCCCGCCAGAATCGCGGAGCAGATAGCGGCTGCGGAATCGGAACTCGCCGATAACCGCTTATAAGGTACAAGTTTCGCAATGGATTCACTCTGGAAGCGGGCGATAGTCGTTGGCGCGTCGAGCGGCATTGGCGAACAAATTGTCCGCATGCTTGCGGCGTCGGGCTGCGAAGTCGCGGCCGTAGCTCGCCGTTACGAGTTGCTGCGCAAGGTTTCCGAAGAACTAAACGGAGCGCGGCCCAATACTCTGCAGATTTACGAACACGACGTAACAAGGTTCGCGGAGACGGGCCAGCTTTTCTCGCAGATCGTCGCGAATTTAGGGGGACTCGATTTGATCGTGTACGCCGCTGGAGTCATGCCGAAAGTCGATCCGACCGAATACGATACCGATAAAGACACGCTAACGATCGAAACGAACTTGGTTGGCGCGATCGCTTGGCTTAATGCGGCCGCGAAAAGATTCGAAAGAGCGCAGGAAGGAACGATTCTCGCGATTGGCTCTCCGAGCGGCGACCGAGGGCGGCGCGGAAATCCCGCCTACGGGGCAAGCAAAGCGGGCTTGGAAGCGTATTTGGAATCTTTGCGCAACCGTCTAAGTCAGTTCGGAGTTTCGGTTGTTACGGTGAAGCCTGGGCCAGTGCGAACGGAAATGACGCACCATTTAGGAAAATTGCCGGGCGAAATAACGGCTGAGAAGGCGGCAGCCGGCATCTTGAAAGGAGCGCGTCGGTTCGGCAAAACGTTTTACGTGCCTGGTAAGTGGTGGCTCGCGGCGCGCATCTTGAGGATGATTCCTTCGCCAATTTTTCGAAGGATGAAAGTTTGATTTGGGAGTGCGCGAGCTCGCTCGCGCTTTCAGACAATGTCGCATTTAGAAATTAGGCCGGTCGAGAGGCTCGAAAGAATAGAAGCGTGGGGGATGTCTTCATTCAGCCTAGCGTACGCCTATCACCCTACGAATTATTTCGGAATCATGGAGGCGCTCGACGCTGCCCGTGCGATGGAAGTCACGGCGGCGTTCGAAGGAGGAGGCAACAGTTACGGCGATGCATTTCAAAATGCCGAAGGCGTCGTGATCGATCTTTCGCGCATGGACAGGGTTTTGAAATGGGATCCTAATTCGGGCGTAATCGTTTGCGAGCCGGGCGTCACGATTCGACGCCTGTGGCAGCATACGATCGGAGACCGCTGGTGGCCGCCCGTAGTCAGCGGAACGAGCAATACGACGCTGGGCGGAGCGCTCTCTGCAAATATTCATGGAAAGAACAATTTTCGCGCCGGCCCTATTGGGGAGCATGTGCGACGGTTCGATTTGCTTCTGCCTTCCGGCGAAACGCGGAACTGCAGCCCGACGGAGAATTCCGATATCTTCTTCGCAGCCATCGGCGGGTTCGGCTTGCTCGGAGCGATCGTGTCCATCGAACTTCAAATGAAGCGCATTAATTCGGGGCTTGTGGAAGTTGAAGCGCGATCCGTCGCTAACTGGGAGGACGCCTTTAGGGCCTTCGAGTCGTTCGAGGCGCGGGACTATGTTGTGGGGTGGATCGACTGCACGAAATGCGGCAATGGCGCAGGACGCGGATTACTGCATGCAGCTAATTACGTCGAGGGGGATCCCCACCCGGAAGAATCTCTTTCCGTAAAATCCCAGGAAATCCCCGATACGGCGCTCGGATGGTTTCCTCGTTCGAAAATGTATTCGGTGATGCGAAAATTCAACACGACGCGGCGAATGGCTTTTGTCAACACTTTGAAGTTTCGCTCGGGAAGGCGCGAAAGCGGAAAAGTTTACAAAACGCCGCTCGCCGAGTTTAATTTTCTGCTCGATTCGGCGCCGAACTGGAAGTGGGCGTACAA
>DASSBY010000200.1:0-2017 GCA_035698285.1 Fimbriimonadales bacterium
CTTCGAATATCCGGGCCGATCGAGCCTTCTCCGGGCTCGCGCGTGAGAAGGCAACCGGGCGTCGCCTCGGAGAGCCCTTGCGCAAGGGTGCTCTTGCCGCTGCCTTCGGGACCTTCCAGCGTGATAAAGCGGCCCTTCATAGGGCGGCGGGCAGAATTCGGACGCGACGGTTGGGCTCTTGGCCGACGCTCTCGCTGCGAAGCTGCCGAGACTCTATCGCCTGATGCTGCTGACGCCGAATCGGAGCCGGACGCGGTGCCAGATCAAAGGCTTTGCCGTTTGAGCGAACAAAGTCGATGGCGCTGATCACTTCGTCCTGCGCCTCCTCGGCGCTTTCGAGCGGCTCCACGCCGCCGAGAATCTCATCAAGAGCCGCAGCGATCTGCGAAAGCGTATTGCTTCTGACGACTACAGTCGGAATGTTCCGTCCGATCCTTTCTTTGAACCGCCCGGGCTTTTTCTGCATCGAAGTCCGGATTGCCATCACGACGTCAGCTTCGTTTAGGTCGTTGGCCAACGCGACGTTTGCGCGGCGTTCGCGAATCGCTCGCTCGAGGCGCGTTCTGGCGATGCCATAAGGAAAAATCCGCGTAACGTGGGTCAGCGGCTTTGGCGAAGACAGCGCTATGGACTTGCGCTCCGCTGCCTCGGCGCGCCGCTCGATGCTTCGGCGGCCGTTGCCTTGCGGCTCGATCGGCTGGGGCGTCTGCGCGGCCTGCACCACTTCGACGCGGCCCTCCGGCGTGCGAACTCGTATTTCCGGTCGTGGCGAAACTCCCCTCAAAATAAGGTCGACTTGCTTTTGCGCGTCGTGGTGAATGGCAAGCTTGTCGTAGTCCAAAAGCTCAATTACGATGTCGAAAGTCGGCGGCGCTTTGCGCTCGAGGACCGTTTTCTGGGTTCCTCGCCTCTTCGCCTCATCGTCGGAAAGAGTAACCGCCTGGATCCCTCCGACAAGGTCGCAGAGCGTCGGGTTCAGCATGAGGTTTTCGAGCGTTCGCCCGTGGGCGGTGCCGACGAGTTGGACGCCGCGCTCGGCGATGGTTCTGGCTGCATAGGCCTCCGCCTCGACGCCGATTTCGTCGATCACGATGACTTCCGGCATGTGATTCTCGACCGCTTCGATCATGACTTGGTGCTGCACGCTCGGGTCGCGGACCTGCATCCTTCGCGCGGAGCCGATCGAGGGGTGCGGAATATCGCCGTCGCCCGCGATTTCGTTGGACGTGTCCACGATAACGACGCGCTTGCCCAAATTGTCCGCGAGCATCCTCGCAACTTCGCGCAGCTTCGTGGTTTTACCGACGCCGGGCTTGCCCAAAAACAAAAATGATTTGGAGGATTCGACGATATCCTGGATAATGTCGATTGTTCCTTCGATCGCTCGGCCGACGCGGCAGGTCAGGCCCACGATGCGGTCGGCGCGGCTCCTGATCGCGCTGATTCGGTGCAGCGTTCGCGCGATGCCCGCCCGGTTGTCTCCGCCGAACTGGCCGACGCGGTCGATGACGTACGCCAAATCGCTTTCGCTGACGGGATAATCCTCGAGACGCTCATAGCGGTCTATAAACCGGATTTCGGCGGGGCGGCCATAGTCGAGGACGATTTCAATGACCCGATCCAAATCGGGAGCGTCGCGAATTCGCTTCTGTATGATCGGCGGCAGGGCCTGAAGGAGCTCTTCGAGCTCGTCTCTGTTGGAGTTCACGTTTTCAATTATTCTGACGCCTGAGCATGACCTTTTGGTGAGGAAAACCACCGAGCCGGTTCCTGCCCGAATGAGGGGACCCTTTACACTTTTTTGTGCTCAACCTTGCTGTCCGTTCTGATCTTTTGAAATACCTTGCCCACGTTTCGCTCGAGATAGCTTTCCTTCGCGGCTTTCGCTTCGTCGCCAGTTGCGCCGACGGCTTCGACCCGATAAATCGCATAGGTGCCGGCCGACTCGATGACTCCGGTAACTCCGCCGGCAGACAGTTTCTCGATCGGCAACTTGACTTCGGCAGGCAGTTCATCC
>DASSBY010000201.1:0-5161 GCA_035698285.1 Fimbriimonadales bacterium
AATCCAAAACTCGTTTGCGTAAGGTCGTTGGTCCCGAAGCTGAAAAACTCGGCATATTTCGCAATTTCTCCCGCTGTGAGTGCGGCGCGGGGAAGTTCGATCATCGTGCCGAATTTGTAAGGGATCTGTTCTCCAGTTTCGGCAATCACTTCGGCCGCCACTTTTTCCAATTGTTCGCGCACTGCTTTCAGTTCGTTGACGTGGCTAACCAGCGGAATCATGATTTCGGGATGCGGCTCGATTCCGCGCTTTCGCACTTCAGCGGCCGCTTGCAAAATCGCGCGGGTCTGCATTTCTACGATGCCTGGGAATAGGATCGACAGCCGAACTCCGCGAAGGCCGAGCATGGGATTTGCTTCCCGCATGGCTTCGACGGCGTGCAGCAGCTTTTCCTTTTCGGCATCGATTTTGTTCGCCGCACGCAACTCTGTAATTTGGACGAGCAGCTCGTCGTGGGACGGAAGGAACTCGTGGAGGGGCGGATCGATTAGGCGAATCGTAACCGGTAGGCCGCCCATAACTTCAAAAATCGCCTCAAAGTCTGCCTGCTGGTGTTTGAGGAGCGCATCGAGCGCCAGGGAGCGGCCTTCGCCGTCGGATGCGAGAATCATTTGCTGAACGACAGGCAGACGGTCCTTTTCAAAAAACATGTGCTCGGTTCGGCAAAGGCCGATCCCTTCCGCGCCAAAGTCGATGGCTTGTCGGGCATCGCGCGGATTGTCGGCATTTGCACGAACACCCAGAGACCGAACGGCGTCGCACCATTCCATAAACGTTCCGAAATCTCCGGAAACCTCGGGGGGTATTAAACGGATTTCTCCGAGAAATACTTTACCGGACGTGCCATCCAGGGTAATCACGTCCCCTGCTGAAACTACTTTTCCGTCGACTGAGAACGATCGAGCCGATTCGTCCACGAGAATCGCCTGACATCCCGCAACGCAGGGAATTCCAAAGCCCCGCGCGACGACGGCAGCGTGCGAAGTTTTGCCCCCTCGGGCGGTCAAAATACCTTGAGAAGCGAGCATGCCGTGAACGTCGTCCGGGTTCGTCTCATGGCGTACGAGAATAACCTTTTCGCCCTGCTCACCAAGGGCGGCAGCCGTATCCGCATCGAAAACGGCTTTTCCGACGGCGGCTCCAGGCGAAGCAGGCAGTCCTGAGGCTATCGAAGCTCCGGCTGAGGCTTTGTCGTCGATTCGAGGATGCAGGAGCTGATCGAGGTGCTTCGCCGTTACCCTATGTATCGCCTCGTCACGATTTATGAGTTTTTCACCGACCATTTCCACCGCAGCGCGAACGGCCGCCGGCCCCGTCCTTTTTCCAGCGCGGCATTGCAGCACAAATAACCGGCCCTCCTGAACTGTGAATTCTATATCCATCATATCGCGGTAATGCGATTCGAGGATTACACAGACTTTGTTGAATTCCTCATAAATTGCGGGATTTTGCTCGGCGAGTTCGGAGATTGGTTGCGGCGTCCTAATGCCCGCGACGACGTCTTCGCCTTGGGCATTCATCAGGTATTCGCCGTATAGGTTTTTCTCGCCGGTGCTTGGATCGCGGGTAAATGCAACACCGGTTCCGGAATTTTCGCCCATATTTCCAAAGACCATGGATTGGACGGTTACCGCTGTGCCGATGTCGTCGGGGATATCTTCCTCCCTCCTATATGTAATTGCTCTGTCGTTATTCCAGCTTCGAAATACGGCCTCGATCGCCTGCTCCAATTGATCCCAGGGCTCCTTGGGGAAATTTGGAATCATTTCGAAATATGTCGCGGCCAATCCCTTCAAATCCTCGGCGCTTAGATCGGAATCGTAATCCACACCCTTCTTCGTTTTAAGTGCCTGAAGCTGTTCTTCGAATTCTTTCTTCTCGATGCCGAGGACGACGTTCGAAAACATCATGATAAAGCGCCGGTAAGAGTCCCAAGCAAAGCGCTCGCTGCCGCCCGCGCGGACGATAGCAGGAATGGCGGTTTGCGTGATTCCAAGATTCAGGATGGTATCCATCATTCCAGGCATACTGAATTTCGCGCCGGAGCGGACGGAAACCAGCAACGGGTTGTCCGCCTGGCCGAACGATTTTCCAAGATTTTTCTCCACGTCGGAAAGAGCGTTGCGAACTTCCGCCATTAGACCGGCCGGGAGACGTCCACCTTCAGCATAGTAAGCTCTGCAAACGTCCGTGGTAATCGTAAATCCAGGTGGAACGGGGAGTCCGATATTCGTCATTTCGCAAAGGTTCGCGCCCTTGCCGCCTAAAAGGTCTCGTTGTTCCGCGCTTCCTTCGCGGAACAGATATACGCGCTTATCCGACATGTTGCTCATTCTGGTTGGGTAGGCAGTCCGGCGACGGTGGCGGATTGCGAAGATCGGCTTTCATATTACCAAGTACGGTCCCGCGGTGGCATAATCTTTGACCCATGTCTTTCAAAGTCGCGGTTTTGCCCGGAGACGGTATTGGGCCGGAAGTCGTTGCCGAAGCTGTCTCGGTGCTGAAGGTCGTGGCGCCGGGATTTGAGTTCGAAGAAGCCCTTATCGGGGGTGCAGCGTACGATGCACTTGGCTGCCCGCTGCCGCAAGAGACGCTCGATCATTGCAAAGCTGCGGATGCCGTCCTTTTGGGGGCGGTCGGAGGGCCAAAGTGGGACAAGGTCGAGCCCGTCTCAATGCGACCGGAAGTGGGCGCGCTTCTGCCGCTCCGACGCGAGCTAAACCTTTTCGCAAACCTGAGGCCGGCCAAGATTTTCGGGCCCCTTCGCGACGCCAGCCCGCTCAAAGATCCCACGATCGACGTCCTCGTCGTTCGGGAGTTGACCGGAGGCATTTACTTCGGCCAGCCCCGCGAGCGCAGAGAGGGCGGGGAAGTTGCGGTCGACACGTGCGTATATTCAAAGGAGGAAATTCGGAGAATCGCCAAAATCGGCTTTGAAAGCGCGCGACGGCGCGGAAATAAGCTCACTTCGGTGGATAAGGCCAACGTTCTCGAAACGAGCCGGCTTTGGCGTGAAGTCGTAACGGAGGTCGGCTCGGAATTCTCGGATGTGGAGTTCGAATTCATGCTGGTCGACAATTGCGCGATGCAGCTTGTGCGGAATCCGTCGCAGTTCGACGTCATCTTGACAGAGAATATGTTTGGCGATATTCTTTCCGACGAGGCTGCGCAAATTACCGGATCTTTGGGAATGCTTCCGAGCGCTTCGCTATCGGGGACGAAGGGTCTCTTTGAGCCCGCTCATGGGTCCGCGCCGGATATAGCGGGGATGGGAATTGCAAACCCGCTGGCAACGATTCTCAGCGCCGCCATGCTCTTGAAGTATTCGGCGGGGAAGGAAGCGGAGGCGTCGGCGGTGGAGAATGCCGTGGAACGGGCGCTCGGCGAAGGTTTTCTGACGCGCGATTTGGGAGGAGACGCCTCGACAAGCGAAATGGGCCGGGCCGTCATCGAGCGGCTTTAGCGGTAGAGCGCCACGGCCAGTGCAAGCACGAAGTAAAAGCCGCAGGTGTCCGTGACCATCGTGAGGATTGGCGATGACGCGACGGCGGGGTCGACTTTAAGGGTTCGGAGCACAAGGGGCATGACGCCGCCGATTGTAACGGCGACCATGGCTGTGGCGAGCATGGATACTCCGACGATAAGTGCAAGTTTTGCGCTGTGAAGCAGGAAATAAGCACCTGCCGCGAGAAGGATTCCGAGAATAAGCCCATTGACGATGCCGATGCCGATTTCTTTGCTCAGGACCCACGCTACGTCCAAAGTGCGAATTCGGCCAAGGGACATTTCTCGGATGCTGACGGCGATCGCTTGGGAACCTCCTGAACCGCCCATATCGCTGATAATCGGTAAGATCGGCGCTATCACCGTAAACGCAGGCGTTTTCGTGTAATACGCGACGACGCTTGCAGGGATGATGTTAAGCACCATCTTGATGACGAGCCAAATTAGGCGACGGGAGGCGCGCTCGCGAAGCGACATGTCTCGAACTTCCTCGCCGCCGGCGATGCCCGAGAAGCGCAAGAACTCCTCGTCGGACTCCTCTTTGCTATAGCGCATCGCGTCCTCCTGCGTGACGATTCCGAGGAGCGTTCCGTCGGCTCCAACGACGGGCGCCGACAGCAGATGCGACCTCCGAAAGGTTTTTACGAGGTCCTCAGCAGGTGTGGTTGGCGTAGCCGTGAGGGCATCCGTCGTTACCAGGCCGGAAATCGGTGTCGCTGGAGTCGCGAACAAGAGGGCGCGCAGACCCAGAACGCCTTGGAAGCGATTGAGATGATCAACTACATAGATATAAGAAAATGGATAAAAGTTCTTCTCATCCTCGGCCATCTCCTGGAGACGCTTGCGAGCTTCGGTCGCGGTTAGGTGGACGGGAAGGGCTATGAACTCCTTCTGCATCAAGCCACCGGCGGTATCTTCCCCGTAGGCCAATAGCTCGCGCGCAAGGCTGGCTTGCTCCTGATCGAGGTGTTCGATAATCGCCTCGACCTTCGGCTCGGAAACCTCTTGGAGGATGTCGGCTTCTTCGTCTGAGAGCATCTCCGTGACGATTTCGGCCGCCTGCTCCGGCAGCAGGAACTCGATAGCGTCGGCGGCGAGGTCGTCGGGAAGTTCTTCTAAGATGTCTGCGGCTTGCTCACGCGGGAGAAGAAGCAGAACGTGGGCGACATCTTCTGCGTCAAGGGCCTGAAGTGCGTCGGCAGCGTCGGCGATATGGGCAGCTGCAAGAATCGACGCGGCTTCGTCGTAAAGGCCTTCTCCGACGAGATCCTCAAGCTGGTCTAGCGGTGAGGTGGTTTGTTCGTCCATGAGGGCCTCCGTGAGCAGGATTAGGTTACCCCGCCTAAACGCGCATGAGGACTTTTTCCTTGGAAAAGAGCCGAATTGAAAACCAAAGACCGAGTGCGGCAAGGGCAATGCTCGTTCCCGCAGTCGCGATAAGCATGAAAGGATCGACTTTTTGCAGGAACGCCTGGCGAATGACGGTTGCCGTATTAAGAACCGGAACGAACGCCACCCATTTTGCTCCGGCTGCGTCTGTGTAGCCGATAAATTGGCTCATCATCGCGGGCATCAAAACCAAAAAACTGAGTAGGGACAAATAACCTTGGACCTCTCGCTGGTTCTTGGAATACGTCGTCACGGTGAGCAGCATCCC
>DASSBY010000202.1:0-8613 GCA_035698285.1 Fimbriimonadales bacterium
CCTTCGGCTGCCAACGCGATGATATGTGGTACCAGATGAAGGCGGAGACGTACGAACGCAGCGACTTTTTCGCCAATGGCCAGGCCTCCCGAACCCCGCCGAAAGGTACCGTGACCACCGCGCCGCTCCAAGAGGACGATCTTTTATATCGCGGCATGCAGGAAGGCGCATCGACCAAAGTGTTTCCGTTTAAGATAACGCGCGAAATTCTCGAACGCGGGCGGGATAGATTCGATATCTACTGCTCGCCCTGCCATGGCAAAACCGGCGACGGCCTGGGAATGGTCGTTCAACGGGGATATCGCGAGCCCGATTCGTTCATGATCGACCGCCTTAGAAACGCGCCACCCGGATATTTCTTCCGCGTTATGGTGGACGGCTACACCGCGGCGAACGATGGCAAAGAAATAAGCGGCGCCGGGGTAACCGCCGGCAAAACGGATTATGTTCACCCGACAATTTACAAGACCACGCGCGAGCAGGACACTTGGGCCATCATCGCATATATTCGCGCGTTGCAGCTTAGCCAGCATGCGAACGTGGGTGACCTGCCTGCCGAGGATCGAGCCAAAGTGACCGAGCCTGCGCAAAAGGAGGAGGAAAATGGACAACACTAGCGCCACCGCGCCTGGAATCGGAAAGGTTTCGATTACCGGCATTATCGCTCTGATCGCCGGAGCGGCCCTTCTTCTGACCGGTCTTGGAAAACCGGACATTTACGGGTCGTACTTATTCGGGTTCGTTGCGTGGACGATGTTTACGGTGGGCTGTCTTCTTATGATGCTGCTTGTGCATGCGACGCGGTCCGTATGGGGATACCCGATGGTGCGGTTTTTTGAAGCGGGCGCGAAATGCATCCCGCTGGCAGCGCTCTTGTTTATACCCATCCCATTCTTCCTCGACAAGCTGTTCCCGTGGGCGAATCAGGCAATGGTTGCGACCAACCATGTTCTGCAATACAAGACGCAATATCTCAACCCGACGCTTTTTATAGCTCGCGCTGTTATCTATTTCATCATTTTCTTCGCTTTCACATACATCGTCACCAACTACGCGAAAAAAGAGGACCAAACCGGGGACGAAAAGTACTTCATCGCCCGCACGAACTGGGCGGCGCCTGGACTCGTCTTCGTAACGCTTGCGCTTACGTTTGGCATTACCGACTGGGTTATGTCGCTCGATCCCTATTGGTTTTCGACGATATTCGGTTTGATCGTAACCGTCGGCTGCGCGCTCGGCGCGATGGCGGCTTGCGTTTTTTATCTGATGACGCTCGTCAAATGGCCGCCGTTTGATAAAGTGCTGAATGTCAAGCAGTGGCGTGACATGGGGAACTTGACGCTGACGCTCGTTATTCTCTGGGGATACACGTCCTTCTCGCAGCTTATCATTACGTGGTCGGGGAACTTGCCCGACGAGATCACGTACTTTGTGAGTCGCAGAGTCGGCGGCTGGTCGACGTTGGGCGCGGCGCTCGTATTCCTGCACTTCCTGCTGCCGTTCCTTCTACTCCTTTCGAGTCGCTTGAAGAGGACCGCATGGCTGCTTGGTGGCACGTGTATTTTCATCCTTGTGATGCGGTTTGCGGATATCGTTTGGATGGTCATCCCGTCGCTAAATCGACATATGGTGCTTTCGGACGTTGGCGCATTTTTGGCGATGGGCGGGCTTTGGCTTATGTTTTTCGCGTGGCAGCTAAAGCGAAATGCGCTGTTCCCGCGATACAGTCTGCTGCCCAGGGAGCTTGAACATGCCTAATGAACCTCAGCACGGTTCGACACCGATGAGCGACGGCCCGGCAGCGCCGAAACTGGGCTACGAGCCGAAAGACTTCCTAAGCAAAAAGGCGTTGTTCTATTTTGGACTCAGCCACTTTGCGGGCCTTGCCGCGGTTTTGGTTGTCGTCTACCTGATCTATGCGTTTTTCCTCGGAACGGGGCCAAAATTCCCCAAGTCGCCGCTTGCCAACGATATAACCGATACGGCCGTCGCTCCGGTGTTGCAATCAAATCCCGGCGCCGACATCAAAAAGCTGCATATCGCCGATGCGGGCAGGCTGGACGAATACGGATGGGTGGATAAAGACGCCGGGATTGCTCACATTCCCATCGAAAAGGCCATCGATATAGCGGTGGCTAAGGGACTTCCGGCGCGGGGGCAGACGAAATGAAAACGCTTCTAATCATCGCTGCCGCATGCTTATCGGCGGTCTCTTTTGCCCAAAAACTCCAGCCGGATGCCGCTTTTCAGCCTAGTCCGAAAATAAACGTCACCAAGGATATTGGCTTGGATCAGCTCCTGAACCACCAGGTTCCGCTCGATGCAAAGTTTGTGGATGAAGACGGAAAGCCCGTCACCCTGGGAGCCTACTTCCATAAGAGGCCGGTGCTTATGGCGCTCATCTACTATAAATGCCCGAAGCTTTGCAACCAGGTCATGAACGGGATTTTGACTGCGCTGAGGATGCTGAATTTCGACGCGGGCGATCAATTCCGGATCGTTTTTGTCGGCATCGACCCTCGGGAGACTCCTGCCGTCGCGAAAGCCAAGAAGCAGAACTATTTGGAAAGCTACGATCGAGCTGGCGCTGAGCAAGGATGGCATTTCCTTACTGGAAAGAAAGAGGACATCGACCGGGTGGCTTCCGCCGTAGGATACCGCTACAAATTCGATTCTTCGACGGGCCTTTATGCTCACCCGGCGGGCGTCATAGTACTCACGCCGGAAGGAAAGACGGCGCAATATTTCTATGGCATCGAGTATTCGCCGCGCGATCTGAAGTTCGCGATCATGGAAGCCTCAAAAGAAAAGATCGGAAGCGTCGTAGATCAGGTCATTTTCTACTGCTTCGCCTACGACCCGGAAACCGGCAAATATGGTTTTGTGATCATGCGCGCCATTAGAATCGGAGGGATTCTAACGCTTCTCGCCTTGGGAACGCTAATATTTACGCTTAGCAGAAAGGGAAAGAGCGAGCACGAACCGCCATCGGCGAACGGCCACAAGGAGCAAAAGAATTGAATCCGATTCCCGTTTGGCCCGATCAAGCATCGAACTTTGCGCAGGAGGTGGACCTTCTCTACATCCTGCTAATCGGCATAAGCGCATTCTTCTCGCTTATAGTTTTTGTGCCTATTATCATCATGGTCTCAAAATATCGGATGGGTACGAAGGCGAACCGGAAGCTTGTTCATCACCATAACTTGAAGCTGGAGCTCGCTTGGACGCTAATCCCAATGATGATGGGCGTTCCGGTGTTCCTTTGGGCTGCAAAACTGTTCGTCGATATGTATCAGCCGATGGAGGCGAAAAACGCCCTCGAAATTTCGGTGATAGGCAAACAATGGATGTGGCAGCTGCAGCATCCGACGGGGCAGCGGGAAAACAATGAACTGCATGTGCCGCTCGGGCGGGTTGTCAAGCTAACGATGATTTCGCAGGACGTCATCCATAGCTTTTATGTGCCTGCGTTCCGAATAAAGAAAGACGTTATACCGGGGAGCTACCATTCGCAGTGGTTTATCCCGACGAAAGAAGGGAAGTACCATCTATTTTGCGCCGAATATTGCGGGACCGACCATTCCAAAATGATCGGCACAGTGTTCGTGATGAAGCCGGAAGATTATGAAAAGTGGCTCAAGAACGAGCAGTGGGGTATCGGCAATTTGCGGCGCGCGGAAACGATGAAAGAAGCAGGCGAGCGGCTCTTCACCGAGCTCGGATGCAACTCATGCCACACCGTGTCCGGCGGCGGGCGAACGGACAAGGTTCCGCTTGCAGGAGTTTTCGGAACCGAGAGGCTGCTCTCGGACGGAAGGCGCGTGTTGGCGGACGAAGAGTACGTACGAACCTCGATCTACGAGCCCGACCAAATGCGCGTCGCGGGGCATAATCCAATTATGCCGAGCTTCAAGGGCCGAGTAGACGAACAGCAGGTTTTGGAGCTTATCACGTACATCAAGTCGCTTAGCGGCGGGAGCAAACAATGAGCCAAGTAGCAGATTATCCAGGCTCGGTTCACGCAGCCGAGAAGACGAACTATCTCAACGCGGAGCATTCGATAAAGTCGTGGCTACTGACAGTCGACCATAAGCGCATCGCGATCCTATACCTGATCAGCATCACGGTGTTCTTTATTATCGGCGGCTCGATGGCGGCTCTCATTCGTGCGGAGCTTTTGACGCCAGCCGGTGACCTTATTTCGTCGGATGCCTACAACAAGGCGTTCACGATTCATGGCGTCACGCTGATATTTTTCTTCCTAGTCCCGTCTATTCCGGCGGTCTTGGGAAACTTCCTTATACCGATGATGATCGGCGCGCGCGACGTGGCCTTTACGCGCCTAAATCTGGTCAGTTGGTACCTATTCACAATAGGCGGAATATTCACGATATGCTGTCTCGTCGTCGGCGGCGTCGATACGGGCTGGACTTTTTACACGCCTTACAGCTCGTCGTTTTCAAATACCTCCGTTGTGCTTGCGGTAACAGGCGTCTTTATCGCGGGTTTCTCGTCCATCGCAACTGGCCTCAATTTCATCGTTACGGTTCACAAGATGCGCGCGCCGGGCATGACCTGGTTCAAGCTGCCGCTCTTCATTTGGAGCAACTACGCGACGGCGTGCATTATGGTTCTCGGCACCCCGGTTCTTGCTATTACCCTGTTCCTCGTCGGCGTCGAGCGAGTCGGGCGTATCGGCATCTTCGACCCGGCGCTGGGCGGAGACCCGATCCTGTTCCAGCACTTGTTCTGGTTCTACTCGCACCCGGCCGTTTACATCATGATCCTGCCTTCGATGGGCGTGATAAGCGAGCTTATGGCGTGCTTCTCGCGGAATCGAGTCTTCGGATACGACTTCGTCGCCTACTCGAGCCTCGCGCTTGCCGGGCTGAGCTTCGTCGTCTGGGGGCATCACTTATTTACGAGCGGCCAATCCGTTTACGCCGGTATGGCTTTTTCGGCGCTGAGCTTCCTCGTGGCGATCCCATCGGCTGTGAAGGTGTTCAACTGGACGGCTACGATGTATAAGGGAACTGTCGTGCTCGATTCGCCGATGTTGTATTCTCTCGGGTTTTTGGGCCTGTTCACCATTGGCGGCTTAACCGGACTGTTCTTGGCATCCCTGGCTGTGGACGTACATCTCCAGGATACATATTTCGTAATTGCCCACTTCCATTACATCATGGTGGGCGGCGCGATCATGGGCTTCCTCGGTGGGCTGCATTTTTGGTGGCCGAAAATGACAGGGAGGATGTACCCAGAAACTTTCGGCAAGCTTTCGGCTCTAACCATATTTATCGGATTCAACCTGACATTCATGCCGCAGTTCATCATGGGCTACCTCGGTATGCCTCGCCGTTATCACGCGTACGTGCCGGAATTCCAGGTGTATCACGTGTTGTCTTCGGCGGGCGCTTCGGTCCTAATTGCAGGATATGCCTTCACGATCGCTTATCTTTTGTGGTCGCTAAGATATGGAGAGAAGGCGAGCGCAAATCCGTGGGCCGCGAAGGGCCTCGAATGGGAAACGCCGTCCCCACCGCCAACGGAGAATTTCAACTACAAACCTGTAGTGCATGAAGAGGCGTATGCCTACGAACCGCCGGTCGAAGACCCCGAGGAGGAAGCGCATGAGCTCGCCTAGCGACACTATCGCCGTAGACGCACACGGCCACGGAGAGCACGACGAGCTAGTCTCGCATCAGTTCGAAGATCTCAACCAGCAGACTGAGGCTTATTCCGTCGGCATGTGGATTTTCCTTGTGACCGAGCTTATGTTCTTCGGTGGCCTGTTCGCCGCATACGTTATCTATCGAGGCAAATACCACGAGGGATTTATCGAGGCGCATCATCACCTGAATGTTCCTCTAGGCGGTCTTAATACGGCCGTCCTCCTAACGAGCAGCTTCTCCATGGCGCTCGCCGTTAGAAGCTCCATGCTGGGCAAATGGAAGAGCCAGATTGCGTATCTTTATGTAACGCTTATCTGCGCTTTGGGATTCTTGGTGATCAAAGCCATCGAATATACCGATAAGTATCACCACCACCTTATCCCCGGGCCAAACTTTAATACGGAGGCGTTCAAGGACAAAGGCGGGGAGCTCTTTATGAGCCTCTATTTTGCGATGACGGGCCTCCACGGCATACACGTGCTCGTCGGCGTTATCGTTATTTCCGTCCTCATCGTTCGAACGTGGATCAATCGTAATAGAACGATGGACTACATGCCAATTGAAATGTCCGGCCTCTATTGGCATTTTGTCGACCTGATCTGGATTTTCCTGTATCCGCTTCTCTATCTCATTGGAAGAGCCTAAGATATGTCAGCAGAACAACATTCCGCCGTACCGATTCGCATATATTTCAACGTCTTTTTGACGCTGCTCGTCTTGCTTGTCATCACGGTATGGGTCGCCTACATGGACCTTGGATTTCTGAACACCGTCGTGGCGATGGCAATCGCGGTTGTAAAGGCGCTGTTAGTTATCCTCTATTTTATGGATATGCGGCGCGGCGCACACCTCGCGCAAATTTGGGCCGGCGGAGGAGTGATCTTTTTGCTTACCCTCTTCTGCCTCAGCCTCGGCGACTACTTATCGCGCCTCGTGTTTTAAAATTTCCCAAAGACAACGCGCCGCGAGACGCGCCGTCATTTCGTTACTGTCGAACGGCGGCGCGGTTTCGTAAATCCCGAAAGTTCGGGCCTTGGGATTTTTCAAAAGCGATCGCAAAAGCGGCAGGACCTCTCTATGCGGGAGCCCGGTCGGCTGCGGCGCGCTGACGCCGGGCGCCTCCGCCATCGAGAAAACATCCATATCGAGGCTGATGTCAAAGGCATCGCAGTCGTCCAGGCGCGATAGCTCGGGCGAGGGTTCACCCGCAAAAGCCACAGTGCCACCCTTTCCCCGAGCGTATTCGTAGTGCATCCGTGCCGTCCCGGGCATTTGAATGCCATACCAAAAGGCGCATTCGCCCGGCACCCCAGCTTCTAATGCCCGCCAATAGGATGTGCCGGAATGGTGCACGTTCGAAGCCCTTACATCGAGATGTGCATCGAGATTGATAAATCCTGTCCCTCCGCGTCGCAAGAGCGCTTGGATCGGCGAGAACCCCCAATCGTGTCCCCCGCCCAATATCGCAACCTTGTCGGCCTTTTCGAGAGCGATGACGATCGCCTCGCTGGCCAGGTCGTGATCGTGGTCGAGATCCGGGCTCATTTCGAGATCCCCTAAATCGGCGATGCGCGCAGACGGTGATGGAGAAACGAGCCGGTAGAACCAGGACCGAATCGCGTTTGGCCCTGCGGCCGCCCCCGGGCGACCGAGATTGAGTGTGATGCCCCTATCGTCGGGGAAACCGAGGATGGCCACGTCCCAATGCTCTCGCTCGAATTCGGGAAACTGAACTTCGCGAACGATATCGCCGATGCGCGGGTCGTCCGGTTCGCCGCGCGAGAAGAGAAGGCCGGCCTGGTGCAAGAATCTCATTGAAGCGGTCCCATAGCGTCCTCTACGGCGGAAAGCACCTCCGCGACATCCAGCGCCTGCACGTCTTCGCTTAGCGACCGATCAGATCCGAGTCTGCTCGACTGTCTTCTTATGGCGTCCCAAGCGACGCGAACGCCGAGGCCGGGAGCTTCCGGCTGGATCGCCTTTCGACAGTCCAGAGCCTGCGCTGCAACCAGAAGTTCGATGGCGACGACGTTCGCTGCATTACGTACGATTTGGCGTGCGTGCAGCGCGGCGTTCATGGCCATCGACACGTGGTCTTCTTGGTTGGCTCCGGTCGGGATCGAGTCGACGCATGAAGGATGCGCCAAAACCTTATTCTCGCTGACGAGCGCAGCCGCCGTATATTGGCAAATCATCATGCCGTTCTCAAGACCGGGGTTTTCGGCGAGGAAAGCCGGCAGCCCCCTACTCGCTTCTTTGTTTAGAGCGCGCTCGGAGCGTCGTTCGCTGATCGATGCAAGCTCCGCAACACCTATCTTGAAGTAATCCAGCGCAAGCCCGACGGGCTCGCCATGGAAATGCCCCGCCGAGACGACTTCATCACCGACGACCAGGGGGTTGTCGGTGACGGAACTCAGCTCGATTTCGGCTACTTGCCTCAGATGCGCAATTGCTTGCCGGCCCGAGCCGTGCACCTGGGCCGAACAGCGCAAGGAATAGGCGTCCTGAACTTCGCTGCAGTTTGCGTGGCTTTGAATCAGCGCACTGCCTTCCACCATGCGAGAAATATTCGCCGCAGATAGCATTTGATGCGGGTGCGGGCGCAAGCGATGCACGTCAGCTCGGAAAGGCTGAGCCGAGCAAAGCATCGCCTCGACGTTCATCGCACAGGCAACATCGCAGGCTTTCGCGATCATCTCGGCCTCGCTAACCAAAAGGGCGGCGATTCCGGTGTGAACATGCGTGCCATTGATGAGCGACAAACCGCCCTTGCTCTCAAGCGTTAGGGGCTGGTGTCCGGCGTCGGCGATCGAGTCTGCGATATCGTCCATGTCCGGAGTCAGAAAAACGGGCGTTTGGTCGCCAATGAGGAGGGTCGCGAGGTGAGCTAGTGGCGCCAAATCTCCACTTGCGCCCAAACTGCCCCGACATGGGATGAATG
>DASSBY010000203.1:0-4283 GCA_035698285.1 Fimbriimonadales bacterium
CAAGAACTAACTCAGGAAATTAGAGTCGTATGCGAATACGAGAATTGGGTCTCTATCGTCCCCTTTTTTGCCCGCTTTCCATACGAAATCCATCTTGTGCCCAGGACCAACCACGCGAACCTAAATGCTATGGAGGAGGCCACACTGGACGGGCTGGCGGAAGGCATAAAAGACGTCACCTCCCGGCTGGATCGCCTTTTCGGTTTTTCGATGCCCTATATTATGGCCATGTATCAGTACGGCGGTGATTCGTCCCGGTTTTCTCTCGAATTTTATCCACCATATCGGACCAAGGACAAACTTAAATACCTCGCCGGCAGTGAGTTTGCTTGTGGCGCGTTTATCGTCGACGCCCTTCCCGAGAAAACGGCAGCACAGCTTCGCAGCCTATAACGCGGACCGGTAATTCGTCTCAAAGGAATCAATGTATACCGTCGGCGAGCGCGATCCTGCCGACGCGAGAAGAAAGCTTACCCGCACGTACATGTTTCCCAAATCGTCGATGGTGTCAACTTCCGTCGGAACTGCGATTTCTACCTTTTTCTCACCTTGTACGAAATTCACGGGGTTACCGCACGGCGCCCATTGGCCCGTGGCTGAATCGAGAACTTGAACGGTCATTGAAGATGGATCGCTGGTCTTTGCCTCGATTGAAAGCCGAATTTTTGCCGGGCTTGGGTCGGGCATCACGGAACGAAATACAACGGACGCGGTTTGCTCCGAATCGCCGCCAAAGCGAAGGTACCCGCCCAGATACTTATTATCGCTCAGGACCAAATCGTAGGGATGGATCCAGTCGATAGATCGCTGAGTGGTCCCGGTTTCGAGACTTCCGCCCGTAACAAACACGCGGTCCCAATCCCTCAGATGCACGATTTTCGCAATCGAGGGAATTCCTACTATCCGCGTCGTAGTCGGCTCACCTAAATCGGTGTTGTCAACGGCGAACAGCATATAGTATCCCGGCGGCGCAAGCTTTGGCGCTTCAGGCGGCGTCACTGTCAAAGAACCGTCTTGATTTCTCGTGAAATCTAATTCGTAAACGTTCTGCCTCTGGTTAAACGCGTGCGTCGTGCTTCCGATTGAAATGAGCATTAATTTGCGAATCGGGTTCTGGGTCTTGACGCTCGGCAAAAAATGCGCGCTGAACGGCTCTCCGTAGCGGATAACGGCAGGGCAATCCTCCCCGATTGTCGGGCGCTTGGTTTGCCAGTCCTCGACGCCGCCGTAGCCTGGCGCAAATATTTGCGCGTTGCGTTGTTGGAGATAGCCGGGCCGCGGCGTATTCGGTTCGCCGCCCGCTTGCATTATCCTGGCATCCGGGAGAAGGAGCGCAGTGCTGTGATAGCCGCGTGCGACCAATTCTTGGGGAGCCGAGAGAAGCTGCCAAGGCCGCGCATCTCTGTCCTCTACGAAAGGATTCCAAAGCTCTGGGGCGTTCTGTGGAAGCGCCTGATCCAAAGGCGGCACACCCGATGGCCCGTGGATGCTGCTTCCGCCCATAGCCACGACGTCGCCAGTGGGCAGCGCGACAAGGGTGTGGCTGATTCGTGGGAGGTTCATGCTCTGCGCCTGCCGCCACGCGGGCGGCTCGCCGTACATGTCGGTGTATAGGGCTTCGCGCGCTGCTTTCGAATCTGCGCCGAACGCGCTGCCACCAGACCGTACAAGGATGGCCTCGCGAGTTCCTGCCCAGTTTCGGGCATTGATCATCACCGAACTCGGTAGTTGGCGGCGAACGTTGAGGACAGTTCCGTAAACCGAGTATGGATATGTCCATGTTAAGTCGATCAAGTTCAACTTTTGATTGGCATACGCAAACTCGTCCCCACGGCCCATGGCGGCGAAGAACAGATTGCCGTCCTTGGGATCGATAAAGATATGCGGATACCATTTGTCGACCTTCGCTCGCGGAGTAAAGGAGGCGGAGTACTCGTGAAGCGGGCTGCCTGTATCCCAAGGCAAACCGAAAACCCACAGTTCCGGGATTTCGCTTTTCAGGTGCAGCGGTCCGCCGGTGCCTTCGAAAACGATGACCCGACCGTTTGGCAGCGCGACCGTCGTCGGATACCACCGAAACTGCGTCATTCGGTTCGCGCTGGTAGTCCAAGTGTTAGTAGGGTCGCTAAAATCGAAAACGTTCACGGCATCGTCCCCATACTCGTTCTCGATTAGCTGGCCGCCCGCCGCGAACAGGCGACCATCTTCCAGCGTAGTCATCCCCGCGCAAAAAAGGTCGGTGTTCAAGTTGGCCGCATTGCCGGTGACGAAGTCCTGGTATGAGTAGTCGGCTCCGGGCGAAACCAGCGTCGCGAGCGGCGTCGTCGGAAGCTGCTCGCCATCCTTTCGGCCCCAAATCAACAGCCGCTGATCCGGCAGCAAACACATATGTATGGCGAGTACGCCATAGCCTTGCGGCCAGGCGACGTTAGTCCATGTTCCTAATGCTTGCTGGGCCCAAGCGCCAAGCGCGAACCCAAAGAAACCTAAAGTTGCAATCCCTCTCAAAGGCTTAACCTCCTTTTTTGAGCGAGTCTCCTTGCAACTTTATTATGACGAAAGTTAGCCATCCTGGCAACCCCGCCGGGACGGCTATATGCAAAAAATGATGGCTGAGCTAGCCGTTGCGCTTGGCGAAGTCGGCCATGAACTGCGAGAGTGCGACCGCTCCGCTCTCCGGAAAGGCGTTGTACATCGAAGCCCGGATCCCCCCGGTGCTCCGATGCCCTTTGAGAGTAACCATGTTCTCCTGCTTGGCATCCTCCATAAACTTCGCAGTCAGCTCATCGGATGGAAGGGTGAAAAGGATGTTCATGAGAGACCGGCTTCCCTTGTCGACCTTGCTCGAATAGAAGCCGCCGCTATTGTCTATCGCATCATAGATAAGCTTCGCTTTGCGCTTGTTAATCGGCTCGATCGCTGAGACGCCGCCAAGACCGAGAAGCCACTTGTAATACAGGCCGCAGATGTAGATGGCGAACGTGGGAGGCGTGTTATGGATGGAATGCGCCTTGTGCGCGGCGCTCCAGGAAAACATCAGCGGCAGATCTTGCTTCGCAGCGACCTCCAGCGCCCGAGGGCTTAGGATCACGGTAGCCACACCGGCGGGGCCTTGGTTCTTTTGTGCGCCCGCGAAGACGACGTCGTAGCGGCTCAGGTCGAACGGCCGGCTGAGGATGTTGCTCGAAGCGTCGCAGACGATCAGCGCGTCGGTCGCGAACTTCGGGTCACGGCGAAAGTCGATGCCGTCGACAGTTTCGTTGCTCGTATAGTAAACGTAGTTCTCAGAGCCAGTGAATTGCGGCTCGTCGTCTGCGGGGGCTCTCGTGAAACCGTTTTCCTCGTCCGTCCAGGCGGTGTTGATCGGGGTGAGCTTCGAGGCGTGCTTGGCCGAAAGGTTGCCCCAGTGGCCGGTGGTGATATAGCTGGGCGTCCTTCCCTCGATCTTGAGGTTCAGCGGAATCAGCGCGTTCTCCATGCTGGCTCCGCCCTGCAGAAACAGCACGCCCCAGTCGTCGGGGACGTTCATAAGCTTGCGCAGGTTCGCGAGCGCTTCCATGTGGATTCCGTCGTACACTTTGCCTCGATGGCTCATTTCGAGGACGCTCATGCCGGCGCCTTTGTAGTTGACAAGGTCTTGCTGCGCTTCTTCGAGCACTTCGACCGGAAGGCCGCCCGGTCCCGCGGAGAAATTGTAAACCCTTCCGTGAGCGAGCGGAGTACTTTTGGTTGCCTCAGTCGGAATCATACGTTTAGAATACCTTGCGGTAGCCTAGGTCCGGATGAACACTATCTGGAGGCCGTCGCCGAATTTCGATGCGCGCCCCGAAGGCATCGCGGTCGACACGATCGTGGTCCATGCCACCGTTTTCGACACGCTCGAGGAGACCTGCCGGCATTTCGACAAGCCCGAAAGCCGCGTGGCAGCCCACTACACGATCGACCGCGACGGGACGACGGTGCAACACGTCCAGGAGGAGAACCGCGGCTTCCACGCAGGCGTTTCGCGCATGGCGGATGGGCGTGAGAAAGCCAACGACTTTTCCATCGGGATCGAACTCGTAAACAGGAATACGGGCGACGACCCATATCCAGCAACCCAGCTCGACGCCCTGCGCGCTCTAATACGCTCCATCCGCGAGCGTCATCCGGTCCGGTTCGTCGTTTCTCATGCGGAAATCGCCATGCCTCCAGGACGAAAGACCGATCCTGCCGGTCTCGATGTCGCTTCTCTGGCGGAATGAGACGTCGGTGTGCTACACTGCCCCGAAGCCCGAAGGGCT
>DASSBY010000204.1:0-6474 GCA_035698285.1 Fimbriimonadales bacterium
AAACGCTTCTCTCGCAATTCAAAACCATCAAGAAGATGGGCTCCCTCAGCAGCATTTTGAAGATGATCCCAGGGGTCGGCGCTCTTCCGAAAGAGATAACCGGTGGCGCCGGCGAGGAGCAAATGGCCAAGGCGCAGGCGCTGATTCTTAGCATGACGCCACAGGAGCGGCGAAATCCGGATATACTGAACGGTTCCCGCCGAAGGAGAATCGCTTCTGGGGCGGGTGCCACCGTGCAGGACGTGAACAGGCTGGTTAAGTCGCTCGACGAGATGCAGCGGCAAATGAAACAGTTTTCAAGGATTGCGGGCTTGAAGAAGGGCGGCAAAGCAAAAAAGGGCCGCCGAAAATGAAGGAGCTACACAAGATTGGTTAGGATTCGATTGAGACGAATGGGAACGAAGGCGCGCCCCTTTTACAGGATTGTCGCAGCGCCGAGTTCCGCGGGGCGCGACGGGCGCTTTGTCGAGCAACTAGGGCATTACGATCCCTTGCGCCAGCCGGCTCTGCTCAATCTTCAGCGGGAAAGGATTCTGCATTGGCTCTCAAACGGCGCCAGCCCGAGCGAGACTCTCGTTCGGCTCCTGAAGAAGGAGGGACTTTGGTCAGAATTCGAGTCCACCCAGCCGGCCGCCAAGCCGAAGCGCAAGCCGGTGAAGGCGCGGGTCCGCCAAGAGAAGCCCGTCAAGGAAAAGAAGAGAAAGCCGAAAGAGGAAGAGGCCACTCCGGCAGAAGCCGAAGCTCCGGCCGAGGAACCGAGCGAGGCGTCAGGCGAACCTGCGGAAGCGCCCGCAGAGGAGTAGCAGATGAAGTACGCCCCATTGGTCCGTTATTGCGTCGAGATGCTGGTAGACGATCCTGAAGCTGTCGATGTGGAAGAGTCTGTCGAGGATCGCTCCGTCCAGATTCTCGTTCGAGTTTCGCAGGAAGATACCGGGAAGGTTATTGGCCGCCGCGGGCAGCTTGTGGGCGCCTTGCGCAATATCATCAATTCCGTTGCCGCCAAGAACGACGACCAGGTTTATCTCAAGGTCGTTACTGACTAGGGGCAGCCTTGGGCAGCCCCATTGTAATTGGCAAGATCGTCGGAACCTTCGGGCTGAAAGGCTACGTTAAGGTCTGGCCATCGACCGATTTTCCCGAACGATTCGAACCGGGACGGGCCGTAACCGTTGGTGGGGTCGAATATGCCATTCGAGATGCGCAGTGGCACAAAAAGCAGGTGAGGATCCGACTTAAGGGGGTCAACCACGAGCGCGCAGAGGCAATGATCGGGAGCGATGTCTTCGCTGACGATTTGGACGTCGTGCTCGAGGAGGGCGAATATCGGGTCGAAGACCTGATCGGCCTCGAGGTTTTCGACACCGAGGGAAAGCTTTTGGGCACTCTCGATGAAGTTATCGCCGCGCCGGCCCACGATATTTATCGGGTTGGGGAGGCCCTGGTGCCCGCGGTGAGCGAGTTTGTCAAAGAGATCGATGCGCCCGGTGGCAAGGTTGTAATTGCGCCGATACCTGGGATGTTTCCAGATGAAAGTTAGCTTCATTTCTCTATTTCCGGACGCGGTGCTCGGATCGGTTCGGTTTAGCATCCTCAGCCGGGCTGAGGAGGCTGGACTCGTTGAGTTTGAAGCTATCAACCCGCGCGATTTTGCGATGGACCAACACCGAACCGTGGACGACACGCCTTATGGCGGCGGGGCGGGAATGGTTTTAAAACCCGACATCCTCGGCGCGGCGATCGAATCGGCGTCTCCGGTGGGAGGCTGCGTTATCATGACGGATCCGGCCGGAAGCCTTTTCCGGCATGAGGACGCCGTCGAACTCGCGCTGGAAAAGAGGCTTATTATCGTTTGCGGCCATTACGAGGGGGTGGACGAACGCGTGGCCGAAAAATACGAAGCGAAGCGTTTCAGCGTCGGCGACTACGTTCTCACGGGTGGAGAGCTTGCCGCGGCGGTGATGGCGGATGCGATCGTGCGGCAACTTCCGGGTGTTTTGGGCTCGCCGGATTCGCTGGAGCAGGACGCTTTCGTCGACGGGCTGCTCACGTATCCTCAATACACGAGGCCGGCGGATTGGAACGGAATACACGTACCGGACGTTCTTCTGAGCGGCAACCACGGCGAGATCGCAGCGTGGCGCCGCAAGCAGCGGCTACTGACGACGAGGCGGAGGAGGCCGGACCTTTTCAGCAAGGCCCCCCTTTCCAAATTGGACTTGGAACTGCTACAATAGGAATCCCGCGGAGTATATCGAATGTCTAAGAGCGCCATCCTCGAAAGCGTCGTCAAGCAGAACTTGCGTACCGATCTTCCCCAAATCAGCCCTGGCGACACGGTCAAGGTGCATGTAAAGGTTCGGGAAGCGGGCAAAGAGCGACTGCAGCTTTTCGAAGGAACGGTCTTGGCCCACAAGCACGGCGGGATAGGGGAAACGGTCACGGTGCGCAAGATAAGCCACGGGATCGGGGTCGAGCGCACGTTTCCGGTGAATTCGCCTCTTATCGCAAAGTTTGAGGTTACGCGGAAGGGCCGAGTTCGAAGGGCCAAGCTTTATTATTTGCGAAGCAAGGTCGGCAAGGCAGCTAGAATCAGAGAGGCACGCTAAGCTCGATGCTTGAAATGCTGGCGCAAGCCGGCCGGCCGCAACCCCCGCTTATGGACTTAATCGAAAAGGTCGCGCGCACTCCGATCAGCACGATCGTCATCTTTGCCCTTGTTTGCACAATAATCCGAGTCGGCATTAACTCCCAGCTGTGGCGGCGCAGCAAAATCGAGCGGCAGATGGTCTCGTCCAAAATCCTGTCTTTCCTCGAAAATACTTGCGACGCCCTTATTTACGCGGGCGTTCTCGTATTCCTGCTCATCAGACCTTACGCGGTCCAGACTTTCCGCATCCCTACGGAGTCGATGGTGCCGACGCTGAAAGTTGGCGACCTGCTTATCGTCAACAAGGCAATTTATCGATACTCCGATCCAAAGGTCGGCGACATCGTCGTTTTTAAACCGCCGGCGTTTGCGCATCAGCCCGGCGAAGATCCCAATGAAGATTTCGTGAAACGGCTCGTCGGCGTCGGGGGCCAGGTCGTGGAGATGAAGAATAAGCAGCTCTACCGCGACGGCGTTCCCGTCAGCGAGCCTTTTGTTAACCCGGAGACGACGTTCGCGTATCAACCCGCAGATTTCAAGCTGGTCAAATACCACGATATGCTGATCCCGATCCTTAGGGATGCCAACCACAATTCGCCTGGCCACAGCTTGTACGACAAGTACGTCCAACCGCAGGACATGGAAAGCGTTTGGGACCTTCCCGCGCAGAAGATCCCTGACGGCGAGTTCCTAATGATGGGCGATAACCGGTGCGGCTCCTACGACGGCCGCTTCTGGGGCTTGATCGGGCGCGACGCCCTGGTTGGCAAAGCTTGGCTAACCTTCTGGCCCTTGAACCGAATGGGCTGGGCGGACAAGCGACCTAGGTAGGGCCGCTGGGGCTTCCGACCCCCTACTCTCTTCGGCTTTGCGCGGAAGTGGAATACTGTGCCTATGCCTAAGTACGTTATCGAGAGAGAGATTCCCGGCGCCGGAGACATGTCCGCAGACGAACTACGCGCCGTCGCACAAAAGTCTAACGGCGTCCTCCACACGCTTGGCCCGGGCATTTCCTGGGACCACTCGTACGTCACGGCCGACAAAATCTACTGTGTCTACAATTCCGACAGCGAAGACAAGATCAGGGAGCATGCCGCGCAAGGTGGGTTTCCTGCCGACATTATCAACAAGATCGTCGCGGTGATCGATCCTTCGACGGCAGAATAGATTATTCGCTAATTAGCAGCCCCGCGATTTTTCCGTCTTTGGTGACGGTCGCGCGGAGGGTGTAAGCGTCGTTTTCAAATTCAATTTTGTAGGCGAGGTTTCGCGCCTCGCCAACTTTTGTGTCGCTCAGAAGCGCCATCGACTTGAGTTTGCCGAGAGGCTTAAGGAAGGCCTTTGCTTGAGCCATACCCGACGGAAAGAGCGCAGCAGCGGCTTCCTTCGTAAAGGGCTCTGCGGTGACGGTTCCGTCGATCATTCTTTCGAGCACTCCGCGGATAAGTTCGGTTGTTTTCGGATCTTTGTCCTCTATGGGCTTCGGCGCAAGGTTGGGGATCCAAAGCTTGGCGATTCCCTGACTAATGTGACCGGCGTCTGCGGCGGCTAAATTGGTTAGAACGAGCACGGTCACCTTATCGTCGGTGTATCTTGAGATGTAGGAAGAAAATCCGGCGGTCCCGCCTCCGTGCGCGTGGACGTGGTGGCCATTTTCGACCAAATTGCCCCAGCCAAAGCCGTAGCCCATCGCTTCGTCCCCGCCGCTGTTGAGCTTGCTCGGGGTGTACATGACTGCTAAATCCGACTTTTTTATTATCTGTTCGGTGTAGAGCGCGGCGTCCCATTTCGCGAGATCAGCCACGGTGGAAACAAGCGAGCCGGCCGCCCACCCGGCAGTTGGCGTTAGCCAAGGCATATTGAGATATTCGCTCCCATTCCACATATAGCCGGAGACGCGCTTGGGGATTATCGTTTTGCTATCGCCGTTGCGCGTGTGCGTCATGCCAAGGGGAGTTAGTATTTTTTCGGAAAGATAGTCCCAGTACGACTTACCTGTTATTTTTTCGATAAGCATGCCGAGAAGATAATAATTCGTGTTAGAATACTCGAATTGTTCGCCAGGCTCAAAATTCAGCTTCGCGCCCGCCATTTTTACAATTTGGTCGGGCGTGTAATCGGTTTTGGCGATTATGGTAAACGGCACAACGTTTGTGTAGGAAGGAATTCCGGACGTATGCGAAAGCACCCTGCGAACGGTAGCTTTGTCCCACGCTTCGGGCAGACCTTCGACGTACGTTCGGATGCTTTTGTCGAGATCAACTTTCCCTTCTTCGACCAGGAGCATGACGAGGGTGGCTGTGAACTGCTTGGTCATCGAACCGATTTCGTAAACGGAATCAGTCTCGGCCTTTGCGTCGAGCTCGATATTGGCCAAGCCGTACGCGGCTTCTTTGACGATTTTGCCGTTAGCGACGACCGCAATCGTTGCGCCAGGAATATGGTCGCGACGCATTTGCGTTCGGACGAAATCGTCGATCTTGTCCGCCGGAGCTTGCGCGAAAAATGCCCCACAAGCGCAACAAACAAGAGCCTTAGCTGCCGCTGCCGAAATGCGACTTTTCAGCGGGTTGACCCGCGACGCCGACCAGATTGCTACCATGATGTTCGAGCCAGTTTAGCATCTGCTTGATGCTTCCGGTCGCAAGCGCAATACTCGTATCGGCGGCTCCGTAATAGAGGTTGATCGTGTCGCCATCGTCATCGACCGTGCAGCCGCTGGGAAATGCAACGTTTCCGACATCGCCGTCCCGTTCGTAGTCTGTTTCGGGACCGAAAATCCAGGAATCGCCGCGGCGCAGGCAGATGTCGGGATGCTCCAAGTCGAACAGCGCCAAGCCGACGCGATAGAGGCAGCCCGCACACGTCACACGCACTCCGTGATATAAGACGAGCCAGCCTTCTTCCGTTTCGATTGGCGGGGGAGAAAGCCCGATCTTGTTGGCATCCCACCAACCGCCGCGCCTTGCCGGGAGCAGGAGCTTGTGGTTGCCCCAGTTGCTAAGGTCCGGAGAGTAAGACATCCACATGTTAGCGGAGATGTCTGTTACGGGGCGGTGGATTAGGGCGTAGTGACCATCGAAGCGTCGTGGAAAGAGCGCGGCATCTTTGTCGTCGGGCTGCATCATCAGGCCGAGACGGTCGAACTTCTTAAAATCTTCCGTGAGGGCAAGCGCGACGCCTGGGCCATTCCGGCTGTAAGCCGTGTACGCGACGACGTAAGTCTCGATATCCTCCAGATACGTTATGCGCGGATCCTCGACGCCCCAAAGCTCTTCGGGATGGTTCTCAGGGTCGGGCGGCAGCGTAGGCTCTTCGTCTACCACCCATTCGTCGACGCCGTTTTCAGAGCGGGCGGCGCACAGATGGGATATTCCACGGCGGTCTTCGACTCGGCACAGCAGGAGCGTCGAGCCGTCTTTCAGCTTCGTAGCTCCGGGATTGAATACGGTATGCGCGGGGTACGGCCAGTCCGCGGCACTTAATATAGGGTTTTTTTCGTGTCTTATCAGCAGCTCGTCATGGGGGCTCTTGGAACTCACTATTTGTTGACGCGCAAAGCGGCGCTAGTGGTGCTGAGATTCCCGGCCAGGCGCATTTCAACGAGCGCCGTGAGGAATGCAATTGTCGACTCTGCTCCTTCATTTTCATTGGCCCTGCCCTCGTGCAGTCCGTCGCGACAGCCGCCCGAAGCGGGATCGTATAGCGGAGTTTGGATGACGTTTTCGCCAAGGAACCAGTAGAAGGCCCGCCTTGCGACCATTAGCCATTTTTCGTCGCCAGTCGCTTTGAATGCATCGAGCGCAGCGCTGACCATGCCCCCG
>DASSBY010000205.1:0-3325 GCA_035698285.1 Fimbriimonadales bacterium
AGAGACAGGGCGGGAACGGGCCTCCGTCTTCGGGCCGGTGGGCCGCCAGGAACAGGGCGGCGGCGATCGCGATGCCGGCGGCGGCCGCCGCGAGGAGCCTGCTCTGTGTCTGCGTCACGGCCAGAGGATATTCCAAATTCCTCGGAGTCCGCGACCTTATAAAACCGATTAGCCGCGGCGGGCGGCTTCGATGGCGGCGATGTCGATCTTTTGCATGTCCATCATCGCCTCGAATGCGCGTTTGGCGGCGGCTTGGTCGGGATCGGAGATGGCTTCGGTGAGGGCGACCGGCGTGATCTGCCAGGAGACTCCCCATTTGTCCTTGCACCAGCCGCACATGCTCTCTTCGCCGCCGTTACCGACTATGGCGTACCAGTAGCGGTCGGTTTCCTCCTGGTCTTTGGTCGCGACTTGGAAGGAGAATGCCTCGTTGTGCTTGAACTCGGGTCCGCCGTTGAGCCCCATGCACGGGATGCCCATGACGGTGAACCAGACGACGATCGGGTCGCCTTCTTTTCCGGAAGGGTAGTCGGCGGGGGCGCTGTCGACCCTGTCGACGGAGGAATCTGGAAAGGTCTCGGCGTAGAAGCGGGCAGCTTCCTCGGCGTCGCCGTCGTACCAGAGACAGACTGTGTTTTTCGGGGGGTTCATGCGTTGGTTATACGACTTTTCCGGTCTCGGTGTCGTGTTTATTCCCTTTTCTTTAGCATTTTTTGCGGATTCGATCGCATGGATTCGACTCCTACCAGTTTTTGGGCGGGAGTGGTACCCGGCGGTTATCTCGTGCCAGAATCAGCGTCCAAATGGACTCTATTTCAAACATCGTCTCAGAAATCGTAAGCGAAGCCGGAGGGAAGGACGGCGAGCAGGTTACGGAAGAACTCAACGCTCGGCTCGGCGAAGCGGGGCATACGCCCTTGAAGGTCGTGAAGACCGGGAATATCGACAAGCGCCAGAACGACAGTTGCCCGAGCGGGGTGGAAGCTTGCGAAGAGTACAAGGTGGACCATGGCGACGGGACGTTCTCGGACCCCTGGTGGGGACCTTGGTTCTGCTTTTAGGCCGGTAGGATGCGACGAATCGCTCCGCTTCGACGAATACGCATCGATTAAGGCAGTCGAAATGGAAATTGCCGATCGTTCCCTGGCGGTTCGACGAAATTAGTCCGAGGCCATACGTATTTAGCGCCTTTATCGTGAAAGTCCCGCTGACAAGCGTGTATTCGCAAATCAGGTTTTCCGTAAGCTCGTCGTGAATAAAGTTCGTCCAATCTGAGGCATCATCGAGTTTCGAGCGCATTCGTCGGCCGTCGCCGTCGTATTCATGCGTATCGGTCGATCCGCCGCTAGCTTCTCGCTGCGTCATGTGACTCTCGAAATCATAGCTGTAGGTTTCCACGCCGACGATGGAAGCCGTATTTCCGAAATTGTCGAACGTGAACGCATCGCTTCCTGCGTCGGTCATTTCGTTGTTGCTGCCGTAGACGTAATCGGTCAAAATCCCGTCGTCGTGCTGCGTTAGCCGGTTTCCGTTTCCGTCATAGGTCCAAAGTAGAGCATCCGAGCGAGCGCCGGGAACTTTGGCGGACCATAGCATTTCGGACTTTAACTGGTATTTCGGATCGTAGCGGTATTGGCGCTCTCTGTATATAATCGGTATGGAAGATAAGGGGCTACTGAGAACAATCGGGTTGGCGAACGCCATTCCTCTCATTGTTTGAGTAAGAATTTCCTTATCTCCGGGTCTATTGCCGCGCTGATCGGGGTCGTTCCATCAGGGGCGGCCGCCGACGCGTCTGCTCCGTAGCGCACCAGCAGCTTTACGGTATCGAGGTCACCACTTGCGATCGCCATGCCCAGGAGCGTGGCCCCGCCATGCCTTGCGTTAACGTCGTGCACCTTAGTTAGTAAGAGCCTGAGCGCAGCCACATCGCCGAGCGATGCGGCGAACATCGAAGGACAGGTTATTCCGCCAAGGTTCGGATCGGCGTTGGATCCCAGGAGCATTTTGATAACAACTAAACGCTTTGGGTCGAGATGCTTCTTTATGTGCGCCCTTTGAACAGCGGATAAGCGTGAATCCATCAAGGGAAAATCGCCCGGCTCCAAGCCGGCAAGCAGGGCTACACCGAGAGCACCAATTCCCATCGGGTTCTGCCAGTTCACTTTGGCGTCGTTTTCGATAAGCACCGGCAACACGCTCGTGGCGCAGAGCAGTGCTGCATTCATCAGAGGAGTGAAGCCGCCTTCGTCCACTGCGTTGACGTCCGAGCCCGCATCGATTAATAATGCCGCTAGGTCAGGTCGGTCTCCCGTAGCAGCGCTATGCAGCGGCGTATTACCCGCGCTGTTCCTGGCGTTTGGATCAGCCCCAGCAGCTAGAAGGATACCAGCGGCCATTCGACTTCCGTAGAACGCTGCAACATGAAGCGCTGTCTCGTTTTTGCTATAAAACCTGCGTCCGCGGGCGTTAGTTATATCAGCCTCACCCGTCGCATTGGGATCCATGCCTGCGCCGAGCATAGCGTGGATTGTGGTTGTATCGTCCCTTTTAGCCGCGTCGAGGAATTTTTGAACGTCAAAAGATCGATGGCACCCTAAAATGGTCGCCAGAGAAACAAATGTTGTTCCTGCGCACAAAGAGATATTGCGTCCCATTCCTCTAAGCACCTCCGCCTCCGAAGCTGACCGTAGTACACGCAATGTAATCTAGGTAGCAAGGCCCTTCTTGCCACCAACCTTCGGCCGTCCGCATGCATTCGTCAAATTTGCCGATGCAGTCGAATGGATCCGTACGCGGTAACGCCAAGGGATCTCTTGAGCGCGTTGATCCGGGCGAAGGTCTGTTTGGGATTACCGGCCCGCATCCCGATGGATCTGCGATTACCCATTGCGGAGGTATTAGAAAAGAAAACGGAGTATTCGATTTGCACAGGCGATAGTAAGTGCTTGCAAAGTTGGAGCATTGGTCGCGGCATCCAGGGTAGGAGCCGTAAAAACGGTGGGAATAACATGAATAACAATACCGCCAAACAAAATCATTGAACATTCGGCAAAAGTTGGGAATCTGACCTGTTGAAGAGTATGGGAGGAGGCCGGCTGGATCAACGGCGCTAGTTGCCCGGTTTCTGACGTAGAAGTAGTGGTTCGTTTGTGGAACCGGGTCCCAGGTCAAAAATCGTCCTACATCCGTCGAATAATATCGCACGCCGAGAAGCAGCAGCCCGTACTGGCTGCCACGCGCGACGTCGTCGTAATATCCCCATTGGCCGACGTACCTAAACGGATTTACGCTCGATCCCGTCGAATTCTCCTGAATCCCGAAT
>DASSBY010000206.1:0-5490 GCA_035698285.1 Fimbriimonadales bacterium
GGACCCTATGAACCCGAAGCTGGAATTAAGAAATAGCCTCGTGAAGGGCTCTTTCTAATATCTCCAGTTGGTCGGCGGTTCCGACGGTTATTCGCATGCAGGTCGGCTTGCCAAAAACCGAGCCTGGACGTACGACCACGCCACGTGTTAGGAGTCTTTCACAAATGGCATCCGTTTCCATAAAAAAATCCGCCCAAATAAAATTGCCGTGGCTGGGAGTAATGGATGCGCCACAATCCGTTAGAATTTTGGTTAGAATCGTCATGCCATTGCGGTTTGCATCAATGGTGCTTCTACGATATTGGGTATCGTCGAGAGCTGCTACCGCTGCTGCCTGCGCGAGTGCATTAACGTTGAAGGGCTCCCGCACGGATTCTACCGCCCGCGCGACGTTTTCCAAAGCAAATCCGTATCCGACGCGCAGCGCCGCCAAGCCGTACGCCTTGCTGAAAGTCCTCAAGCCGATAACCGGAGCGCCACTCTTCACGTAGTCGAGCGAGTCGGGATATTCCGCATCATCGACATATTCAAAATAGGCTTGGTCGAGAACCACCGCGATCTCTCCGGGACACTTCTGTAAAAACGTGTCGAGTTCACCTTTCTTAACGATCCCACCGGTTGGGTTGTTGGGATTGGCGATCCAAACTATTCTTGTTTTCTCCGTGATCGCTTCGAGCATCACGCCTAAATCGTGAGAGCCATTGGCGCGCATCGGTACAAACCGCGTAGTCGCACCAACCAAATCGGCGCCGGCGCCGTAACGAACAAAACCTGGATCGCCCATGACGATTTCATCTCCTGGCGACAAAAAGAGCTCGCTAAGGTAATGGATGAGCTCATCGCTGCCAGCTCCCACCATGATGTGTTCGGCGGAGATGCCGTATTTCGCCGACAGCGCCTGCTTTAAGTCGTGCGAAGAAGCATCCGGATAAAGGTTCGCATCCGCGGCAGCCGCCGATATCGCCGCAATTGCCGCCGGAGACGGTCCCAAAGGGTTTTCGTTGCTTGCCAGTTTGACAACGGTTTTTATGCCGAATTCCCGCTGGACTTCCGAAATGGGCTTGCCTTGGCGATAGGGAGCAAGATTGCGGAAACGCGGAGGGACGGTCAGGGGCACGCTCCTAGTTTGACAGCTACGCCTCGGGCCAAGGCGGCAGAATCCGCTTTCCGAGAAGCGAGGCGACCCATTCGACACACAGCGCAGCACTCGAATTTCGCAAATCCAATGTCGGGTTGACTTCAGCCACGGTAACTCCTGCCAGATCAAGCGAGCTTCCCAATCGTTCGTTAAGAATTTCGGCGAGCAGGTGCGCCTCCCGATACGTGATCCCACCGCGAACTTTCGTTCCGGTGCCGGGAGCGATTGCCGGATCGACCACATCGACGTCGAAGCTGACCCATAGTCTGCTCACCCCTTCGCGCTGCAGGTAATCGCAAACGTGCTCGACCATAGCCGCGATGCCGAACCGGTCGATCTCGTGCATCGAAACAGCCCGCTTGGGATCGCCCTCGCCAATCCGCGAAACTTCTCCCGGGTCAACGTTTCGGAGGCCGATCCAAGCGATACGGGCCGGGTCGACGAAGGCGTTGTCGAGTGCGATTTTGTCGAGCAATTCGGTCCATTGCGAACGCATGATTTCGCTGCAATTGCCGGAATCGACTCCGCAGGCGGCGGCCAGCGACATTCCGTGCAGATTGCCGCTTGACGAAGTCTCGGGCGTATTGAAATCCGCATGGGCATCGATCCAGAGCACCCCGAGATCGCCCTGTGCAGCTGCCACAGGCAGGCTAGCCATCTCGATGCTGTGGTCCCCGCCGAGAATCAGCGGAACGCCATCGCCATCGCTAACCGCCGCCCGCGTCGCTTCCAGCGCGGCCAAGACCTGCTTGAAATGGCCGAGCCCTTCCCCACGCTCGCCGTCGTCAGCGCAGGCGATGTCACCTTGGTCAGTAGTTTCGGCAAACTTTGAAACCTCTTGGACTATTCCGGCAAGCCTGAGGGCGGCTGGCCCCAGGTTCGCTCCCATGCGCCGTCCTCCCAGCCCCAAAGGAACTCCCAGGATTCTAAATTTCGACCCAATCGCCATTCCCAGCGATTGTACACGCTGCAAGGTACCATTCTTTAGCGGGCGCAGAATTCGAATTGATTAGGACCGATCTCAAGAGCAAATTGGAAGATGCCGTTTCGCGCCTCGCCGCTGCGGAAGCAATTCCCGAAGCCGACGGGTCTTGCGCGGAAGTCTCCGAGCCAAAAAACCGCGACCATGGCGACTTTTCGACCAATTTCGCGCTCATCGAAGGCAAAAGGCTTGGTATCGCGCCCCCCAAGCTGGGTGCATTACTCGCAGAAGAATTGGAAAAGGACGACGCCATCGCAAACGCCACGTCGGCCGGTCCGGGCTTCGTGAATATTCGGCTGTCGGACGCGTACCTATCGGAATGGGCTGAAAAAGCGGCAAACGCCGAAAAGATTGTCGACCTTCGCGCCGAAAATCCACAGAAAATACTGGTCGAATTCGTCAGCGTCAACCCGAACGGTCCGCTCCATCTCGGCCATGGCCGTGGAGCGGCCTATGGCGACACCCTCGCGCGAGCCCTCGCGGCAGGGGGCCACGCCGTCTCCCGTGAATATTATGTCAACGACGGGGTCAACTCCACGCAGATGCAGCTTTTCGCTCTTAGCGTAAAGGCGCTTTACCGCAAGCAGGCTGGGCTTCCGTTCGAATTTCCGGAAGGCGGATACAAAGGAGAATCGGTCGAGGAAATAGCACGCGACATTCGGGAGAAATTCGGCGATGGGCACGACGACGATGGCTTGGATTTCTGGCAAACGACGAGCCAAGATATGATGCTGGCCGTTCAAAAACGCGACTTGGAGCGGTTCGGCGTCGTCTTCGACCGCTGGTTCAGCGAGCAAAGCCTGCACGATTCCGGAGCCGTTGCGGAAGCTTTGGAAATCTTAAAGAAAAAGGGTTCCGTTTATGAGCAAGATGGCGCGCTTTTCCTAAAAAGCACCGAATACGGCGACGACCGCGACCGATGCGTTATTCGCGCCGGCGGCGCGCCCACTTATATAGCGAGCGACATTGCCTATCATAAGGACAAGTTCGACCGAGGCTTCGACCATCTTATCGACGTTTGGGGCCCGGACCACCACGGCTATGTCCAGCGCACGCAAGCGGCCATGCAGGCTCTGGGCTATGGCAAGGAGCGGCTCGAACTTATCATCACGCAAATTGTCCGCTTTATCGTCGACGGGAAACCGGCGCCAATGCGCAAGCGAAACGGTGAATACTACCGGCTCGCGGACCTGATCGATGAGCTTGGAGCCGACGTCGTCCGTTATTTTTATCTGATGCGGTCTCATGAAACCCACATGGATTTCGATATCGATCTCGCAAAGGAGCATAGCGACAAAAATCCCGTTTTTTATATCCAATACGCCCACGCGCGAATATCGTCGCTTATCGAAAAAGCTGCGGCGGAGGGTTTGCGCCCAGACGCTTCCCACACTTCCCTTTTAAATCACGTCGCGGAGCGACGGCTGATCTTGAAAATTTGGGACCTGCCCAACGAAGTCCTACGGATCGTCGAGGACCGCGGAGTTCACCGACTGACGACGTACGCGACGGAGCTTGCCCGCGAATATCACAATTTCTACGATAAGTGCCCGGTAATCAAAGCCGAGACCAAGCCCTTGGCCGAAGCGAGGCTGGCCCTTTGTGTCGGCGCGCGCAAGGCGCTCAGGGAGACGTTCTCGCTTCTCGGCATCTCCGCTCCGACGAGCATGTAGCTCGGACGGTATAATCCCTGCGTCCCGATGCGAATCAAGAATAAAGAAATACGTAGGCGCAGGCATCGCAAGGAGAAGGCGATCAAGGCCGCCGTTAAGGAAGCGATTTCCGCGAAGCCGGCGCGCGCCAAAGCCGAGTCCGCAACTGCCAAACCAAAGCCCGAGAAGGCGGCTCCCAAGGCTGAGAAGGCCGCGCCAAAGAAGAAGGCCCCCGCCAAGAAGGCCGCGCCCAAGAAAGAAAAGACCCCGGCCGAGGCCGAGGTCATGGTCGATTCGGAACAAGCCTAGACTTAGCGCATAGCAATCGAGCGCTCGTCAGATTCCTTAGCTTTCTTGCCTAAAACCCGAATCAGCTCGGGAACGTTGATCGGGATCACGACCGTTCCCTTCGCGGCATCGGTTTCCCATGTTCCGGTAGCTGTTAGGTTCCGGCCGGATAGAATTTGCCGAAGGTTGACATCCTTCGGAAGTTCGCCCATCTTGTCGATCATGTCGATAACCGCGTAAAGGTCTACCTGGAGCCGAAACTTCGCTGGATCTCCGGTTGCGAAGGACTTGAGCCCCTCGCTGGAAAGAAGTTTCTGGTTAGGGGACGTTACCTTTCCGATGAGACTGCTTCCCACGATTAGCATTGCCTGGCTATCACTAATGGCCAGTCTCGCCTCGGTATCATCACCGGGCTTCGGCGACGGCGTGTAAAGATCCAGGTCGCCGCTCGCAGATTCCGCAAAGCGAACGTGCTCCCCACTATGATCGAATCTGCCTGCATTAGCCTTGTCGATCATCATCTTGAGGAACTTCGTGGCCGATCCGCCGTTGCTGTTGTCGACTGAGAGCACGAGCCCCGGATCTTTGTTTCCATCCATCGGCGGGTAAAACGCAAAGTACGTTTCCCCGCGAAAAGCAGGAATCCAGTCGTTTTCAAGCGAAGTCCCTGTTTCCTTTTCCATCTTAGCGATGCCCTCGGAAACGTCCTTGCCCTCGGGCATGCTGGAGAAGTACTTCAGCATAGATTCCGCGAACGTGCCGAGGTTGCTCCAGCCCATGACTCCGACGGCGCCCGCCGGGAATCGATCAAGCGACTTATAGCCAAGAGGAGCCGTTTTTGCCAAGCTGCCCAGGAGGCCGTTACCGGCGACGGCGGGCTGATACGAGTCGATTTGGATCCCTTCGCTCGTCAGCGTGACGCTTCCCGCCGACCAGCCCGTTTCAGTAATTCCCAGCGCTGCATAGCCCTTGCGCGTCTTCTCGTCAGCCTTTGCGATGGCGTCGCCGTTGATGAAATACATCAAACTCGCATCGTCGGGCAAGCTGGCGCGCGCCGCCTTGAAAGAAGCGCTGCTGTTCAGGCTAGGATTCTCTCCCTTCGCCGTCCTGATTGCCAGTTGCGCCAAGGACGGATCTGTTGCAACGATTGCGTAGCCATCGAAGAACGTTACGGCCATCCCGCCATCCTTCGGTTTGTAATATTTCATCGAGCCGATGCTTTCCGGATCGGACAAGCCCGCCACGATAGATTCAGCTCCGGCCGGGTCGTCCAATGCCACTGCGACCATAACGCCAGGCTCGCCGCTCGTTTTCGGCCAGAGAGCAACGGCGAAACTTCCCTTGACGTGACCGCGCAGTTGCTTAAAGGAGCCGTGCTCGCGATCGAGGTCATTGAGAAACTTATCGATCAAGTCGCTGGCCCCGCTGTC
>DASSBY010000207.1:0-3791 GCA_035698285.1 Fimbriimonadales bacterium
CAAAAGAGCCTAGAAATCGCTTCATGCCGCTATTATCCCCGAGGCAGCGGTCGCGCGAACAGAGATGGTCCGGCCGTTTGTTTTGAAAGAAGACATAATGGTGGGGACAGCAACCAGCTATACAAACGAAGGAAGCAGCAATTGAAAAAGTTTTCAGTATTTGTCTTGGCAATACTCGCCGTATCCGGTTGCTCCCAATATAAGGTATATGTGTTGCCCGCTCCGACGAATTTTATTTCCACCCGGATTTCTGACGGACACATCATTGGAGGCTCCTCAAGCGGGGGAGGGGCTTGCTTATGGGAGAGTCCAGAATTCAAGTTCAGGGTTCTGACTCCTCCTGGCTTCAAAAGCAGCTCCGTTTACGGCATCTACCAAAAGCAGCAGGTTGGCTCCGGAGTTAGATCCGAAAGGAAGATGGCCTTGCTCTGGTCCGGTACTGCGGAGAGCGCCATCAGCCTCGACCGTCCCGATCTATATAGCTATACGGAAGCCGGCGGAACAGATGGCGCAACGCAGGTTGGATGGGGTGGCGTTGGCGAATACATGCACGCCGTTCTTTGGCGGGGAACGGCTGAATCGGTGGTGGATCTTCATCCCGACGGATGGTTGTACTCAAATGCTGTGGGCGTCTGGGGGGATGTGCAAATAGGTAATGCCGAACTGGCTCCCGTTAAGTGGCATGGAACTCCGGAATCGATGGAGTTTCTGGACCCTGATCCCAAGGCAGGATTCGCCACTGCAATTCACCGTGGGGAGATCGTCGGCTATTACTACAGTACCTATATCAACTCGGCGGTCCTTTGGAAGCGCGGCAAAGCAATCCTACTGGGTCCAGCCAATTTCACGTCGGAGGCTTTCGATACTAACGGGGAGTACCAAGTCGGAGTAGGCCACAGGCCGGACGGCGACGGCGCAGACCGCCCGCACGCCCTGCTTTGGCATGGGAGCCGGGTATCCATGATCGATCTCCATCAGTTTCTGCCGAGCAGATTCAGCATAAGCGTGGCGTACGGTATCGATGAGTCAGGGCGTATTGTGGGCACGGCCGTAGATCTGAATGCTGGCACTGAATTTCCGATTCTTTGGATCCCGACATCGCGGCCCTCGATCCGTTAGATGAAAAAATTCGGCGTTTGCGGCGACTGGGGTGCCGCAAAAGAGCCTAGAAATCGCTTCATGCCGCTATTATCTCCCGATGACGCTCGTCATTGTTCGGAGGTAATCCATCTCTCCATGCCCAGCCTCGCCAAGTGCGACCCTGAGAGGCAGCCGAAAACGCACAGAGCCAGACTCAAAAACGCGTAAGCCGCCGCGAGGCGCCAGCCGCGCTCATAAAACGTTTTGATAACCTCGAGCGAGAAGGTGGAGAAAGTCGTGAATCCGCCGCACAGTCCGACCGCGAAGAAAAGCCTTCCCTCCCAGCCCCAGCCCTTCATGAGCGAAACGGCAGTCCAGGCTCCCAGCAGCGTCGACCCCAGAACGTTGATGAGCAAGGTGGGCCAAGGAAACGGGCGGTTGAGGGCGTCCGTTGCGGCGTGGATCCAGTAGCGAAAGTTGGCCCCGATAAAGGCGCCGAGGCCGACCCAAAGGGATTCTCGTAGATTTTGCATTTCGATAACTCCTATTGCGGTAGGAGTTATCAGCCATATTGGCGGTTAACGGGGAACTCCATCCCCGAGCAGGATTTTAGCATTCAGTTCGGGGATCATGCCGGCAAGAGGAATGTGCCGATCGGTCTGATCGACACTTACATTTAAGCGGCTAAATCTCTCGCCGGTACTCGAAGGCGCTCAGGAGGGTCGCCTGGTCGGCGAAGTCGAGGTCGCCGCCGATCGGCATTCCGTGCGCAAGGCGCGTAACCTTCACGCTTAGCCGGCGTAGGAGCTGGGCGAGGTAGAGGGCCGTCGCGTCGCCTTCGACCGTCGGGTTCGTCGCCACGATGATCTCCTCGACGCGGCCGCCTTCGAGCCGGCTTGTCAGCTCGCGCAGTTTGAGCGATTCGGGGCCGATGCCGTCGAGCGGGCTGAGCAGGCCGTGGAGCACGTGGTATCTTCCTTTGAATTCGTGCAGGCGCTCGACGGCGGTGGTGTCTTTCGGCTCGGCGACGACGCAGATCACGGTGTCGGACCGGCGCGGATCGGAGCAGATTTCGCAGATTTCGTTCTCGCTGAACGCCTGGCAGACGGCGCAGAGGCGGATTTTGGCCTTCGCCTCGCGGATGGACGCGGCGAGCAGTTCGACCTCGTCCGGCGACTGGCGCAGGATGTGGTAGGCGAGGCGCTGGGCCGACCGCGGGCCGACCCCGGGGAGCTTTTCCAGCTGGCTGATGAGCCTGGCGAGCGGCTTGCTGAAGACCAATTTTAGAATGGATTGATTCCCGGCGGCAGGGGGAGGCCGTCGGTCGCTTCGGCGAATTTTCTCTTGTGCAGCTCGCCGGATTTGGCGGAGGCTTCGCGGACCGCGAGGAGGACGGCGTCTTCGAGGCCCCCGACGTCTTCGGGCTTTGCAAGGGACGGGTCGATCTTGATGGAAAGCATTTCGCCGACGCCGTTGATTCGCACCTTGACGCCACCGCGGTCGACCTCGATCTCCTCCATGGCGAGCTCCTGCTTCAGGTTTTGCATTTTTGCCATGGCTTCCTGAGCCTGCTTGAGCATGCCGCCCATGTTTCCGAAATTCTTAGGTAGTTTCATATTTGTTCAGGTTTGACCTCGAAAACTTGCTCAACGATCTCCGCCAAGCGGTCGCCTTCCGCCACAGATTGTACCGCGGCGGCCTCCCGATCGGCGGCTGCTGGGTCGAGCTCGAATCGCAGAATCCAGGAGTCGTCGCCGATGGTTTCGTGGAAGCTTTTGACGATGAGCTTCTTGCCGGCCTCGTTGTTTTGGACGCGGTCGAGCTGCATGCGGTGGGCGAATGCTATGTAGACGTGCCGGCCGTCGACGCGGGCCACGAAGGTCGACTGGAGGGCCTTGCCGGTGCCGGGTTTCGACTCGCCGAGCCGGGCGACGGTTTCGATCCATTTGCTCGCGATGTCGCCGCTCTCGCCGGTTTGAACGCGTGGCGGCGGCGGGGGCGGCTTCGGCTTGGGCTTTTCCGGCTCCGCCTGCCTGGGATACGGCGCGGGCGCTCCGCCGGACAGCTTCATGAGGGCGAGTTCGAGCCAGAGGCGCGGGAGGGAGACGTCCCGGATTTCTTTGTGCGCCTCGGCGAGTTCGGACCGGAAGCGGAGAAGTTCGGGGCGTCCGATTCGCGTCGCGAGGGCATGGGCGGCGGCGTGCCTCTCCGGATCGCCGTTTCCGCCGATTTCGACGAGCGCGTGGGTCAACTCGCTGAGCCTTATGAGAAGCGCCTCGAGGATGGCGCGCGGCTCTTTTCCGGATCGGATCGCTTCGTCGGCCGAGGCGAGAACTTCGCCCATGTCTCCTGCGAGCGCCGCAGAGAGCATTTTGTCGGTCTGCTCCTCGCCTATCATGCCGAGCTGCTGCATGACGGCGTCGTAGGTGAGCTTGCCTTCAGAAACGAGAAGCGCCTGCTCGAGAAGCGTCAGTGCGTCGCGGTAACCGCCGTCCGCCATTCTCGCGATCGCCGAAAGCGCCGCCGGCTCAAAATCTATGCCTTCGCTTTTGCAGACAAATTCTAGGCGGCCGATGATGTCGGAGAGTGAGCCGCGATGAAATTCGTAGCGCTGGCAGCGGCTCCGGATCGTGAGCGGGACCCGGTTGACTTCTGTGGTGGCAAGGACGAAGACGACGTGGACCGGGGGCTCTTCGATGGTTTTGAGGAGG
>DASSBY010000208.1:0-9478 GCA_035698285.1 Fimbriimonadales bacterium
TTATGAGAGTAGACGTGTGGGCGCTTCGAGATATGCCCGCAGAATGCCCATAAATTTCGCGCCGACTGCGCCGTCGATAATGCGATGGTCGAACGCTCCGGTGACGTTCATTCGCGAGCGAACTTGGATTTCTTCGCCGTCGTCGCCATCGACCACCACAGGCATTCTCTTGGCCGTGCCCACAGCGATGATCGCGCCGTTCGGCTCGTTGATGATCGCCGAAAATACGGAAACGTCGAACATTCCCATATTGCTTATGGCGAAGGAGCTTCCGCTCAGCTCGTCCGGTGAAAGCTTGTTTTGCCGCGCCCTTTCGACGAGAACGCGCGTTTCCTCTGCGAGCGCGCGCAGCGTTTTCGATTCGCAGTTCTTCAAAACGGGAAGCGTGAGCCCATTTGGAACGGCCGCGGCGATGCCGATGTTTATCGCGCCGTGCTCGTGGCGCTTGCCATTTTCGAAGCTTGCATTAATGTGCGGCTGTTCCGCGAGCGCCATTGCGCAAGCCTTGACTATAAAATCGTTCATGCTCAACTTCGAATCCGGGCTTTCGGCGTTCATATGTTCGCGGACGGATTCGAGAGCCTCGGCATCGACTTCGACGGTGACGTAATAGTGCGGGACGTTCGCTTTTGCGTGCGCTGTTCGTTCGGCGGTAATGCGTTGCAACGTCGTGAGGTCTACGACGCGGTCTTGCAGGGTCGCAGTCTGCGGCGCAGGCGCCTGCCGCGGCTTCGCGCCGGACTTCGATGCCTGCTCGACATCCCGCTCGACAATGCGTCCGTTGGGCCCGGTCCCTTTAATAGAGTCAATAGCTATCCCCGCATCGGCAGCCATTTTTCGCGCGAGTGGGCTCGCGAAGACTCTCCCACCCTCTTTCTTTAGCTGCTCTTGGGCGGGTTTTTCGGGCGCGGGCTCCGGGCTTGGCTTGGTTTTGTCCTCCTTTTTCTGCTCGTCCTCCGCCCGCTGCTCTTCTGCTTTAGGTTTTGCCTCGGCCGCCTGCTCTTCTTTCTCCGGCGTTTCCTCGGGCTTTTCCTCAGCCTTTTGCTTCGGCGCATCTCCTTTCGCTGCGCCGTTTGCCCAGCCTGCAGGGAGCGATTCGCCTTCCTTAAGGATGGCCGCAATCGGCTCACCGACGGGGACCGTGTCGCCTTCCTTCACGATGATCCCGGAAAGCGTGCCCGAAGTTGGCGCCGTCAGCTCGACGGTGGCCTTGTCCGTCTCGATGTTGCCGATAACGTCGCCGGACTTGACCTTCGCGCCGTCATCGACCAGCCACTCGAGCAGCGTCCCTTCTTCCATCGCGTCGCCCATCTTGGGCATGATCACTTCAGTCATCGGCAGATTTGATTCTACCTACGCCTGATAAGGCGGGCTTGGGAGCAAGCAGTGCTGGACGAACATCGCAAAGGGCGGTCAGCGGCGGAGGAGCCTCGGACGCTTGGCGTGGGAGGGACGACGAGGACAGAGACCATCGCAGACAATCGTTGACTGATAAATCCAAAGGAGGAAGGGGGCGTGCTCGCCACTTATTACGCCTATTTGCGGGTGATTTTTACGAAGCACTGCTCCAACGACCGCCGCAGTTCGGTCAGCCAATGCCCGTCGCTGACGAGATAATTTGTTAAGTACTGCCGGGTCGACCCTTTCGTCCCCACTTGTAGACGTACGCAAAATTCCCCGGGGTTCTTGCGCATGAGTTCGCGCGCGCGTTCGAGCTGCTCTTGCGTGGCCTCGCGCACCTCAAAATCCAGGTATCCCGAAACGCCGGGGGCCGTAGGCTTGTCTGGTTCGTCCTCATCCGCTTCGTCGGCGATCAATTCTTCCACCGATCTCGCTATCACCTCGATTTGGGCTGAAGTGCTCCCCTTGCGCTCGCGATGCTGCACGTGGCCTTGGAAAATCGCAATACGATCGCGCACGAGTAATTGTTGAGCGCCGGCATAAGTCGAAGGGAAAACGGTAACGGTGGCCTGACCTGAGACATCTTCCACAATCGCCGTGGCCATCAGTTCATTTTTCGACCGAGTGCGAATTTGCTTTACGCCGACGATAACGCCGGCAATCGTCACGCGAGCGCCGTCCTCCAATTCTTGGACCTGCGCCATGGTGTGCGACGCTACGCGCTCGACCGCCTTTTCGTAACCCATCAGTGGATGGCTGCTTATGTAAAGGCCCAGGACTTCCTTTTCGAAAGCAAGTCTCTCCTTCTGTGAAAGCGGCTCACGATCCGGCAGAACCGGATAGTTGATAGTCTCCTCTTCGGCACCGCCGGCAAAAAGCGACGACTGGCCGGCGAGCGTATCGCGGACCGACTGCTCAGCGAAGGCGGCGGCAGTGTCGAGCATCGGCAAAAGTTTGTTTTGATTCGGTTCGATCGATGTTAGTGCGCCCGCCTTGATCAATGCTTCCAAAACGGCCTTATTGACGCCGCCCACCAGGCGGGTTCTCAAGGCGAGATCGAAGAGATGCGTGAAAGTCCCCGACTTCCTCGCTTCGATAATTCCGGCCACCGCAGCCGAACCGACTCCCTTAATCGCGCCAAGACCGAAACGTATCGCAGGCGAACCCCCGTTGTCTTCCACTGCAAAGTCCTTTTGCGAAAGGTGAACGTCCGGCGGCAATACTTCGATTTCCATGCGGCGGCACTCCTCGACATAGCCGACGACGCGGTCTTCCTTTTCACTAAATGCCCCAAGGAGCGCGGCCATGTATTCGACGGGATAATTCGTCTTTAAGTAAGCCGTCTGGTAGGCGATCGTGGCATAACAGACTGAATGCGCCTTATTGAAGGCATAGCCGGCAAAAGGCCGGAGGAGATCGAAAACATCTTTAGCGTCTTTTTCGCACATGCCGTTGGCAATCGCGCCCTTTAGAAAGCTGCTTTCAGTTTCGGCCATGGCCTTTTTGTCTTTTTTGCCCATGGCCTTGCGAAGAATGTCGGCCTCGCCAAGCGTAAACCCCGCAAGGGCGCGCACCAAGTGAAGAACTTGATCTTGATATACGATGACGCCGAAAGTCTCCGATAGGATCGGCTCCATTCGCGGGTCGAGATACTCCGGTTTTTCGACGCCGAACTTTGCACGGATGTAGCGCGGAATGTGCTCCATTGGGCCGGGGCGAAAAAGCGCGACCATCGCCGAAAGCTCCCCGACATTTTGCGGCTTCAGTTCTTGAACGTAGCGCGTCATCCCGCTACTCTCGAGTTGGAACATTCCAACCGTTTCTCCCCTTCCAATCATTTCGAACGACTCTTTGTCGTCGTCCGGTATCGCCTGAATGTTGATCCTGCCCTTGCCGCTCGCTTCGATATTTTCGATGGTTTTAGCGATGATCGACAAGTTGCTGAGGCCAAGGAAATCCATTTTGAGAAGGCCGGCCTTCTCAAGCATGTTCATCGGAAACTGGGTGATGATCTGCCCTTCCGATCCTTTTGCAAGGGGGACGACCTCGGCGAGCGGATCTTTGCTGATAACAACGCCAGCCGCATGCACGCCGTAATGCCGGCTTATTCCCTCGATGGAAAGCGCCGTATCGATGAGATTTTTCGACGTTGGGTTTTCCGTGTACGCGCGCTTTAGCTCCGGTATCTCTTCGAGGGCACCCGAGATTTTCGTGCCGGGCGTTTGAGGAATCAATTTGCAAAGCTGATCCACTTCCAGCGGGCTTACTTGCAGCGCGCGACCCGCGTCGCGGAGAGCCTGTTTGGCCCCAAGCGTTCCGAACGTAATAATTTGGGCGACCCGGTCTTCGCCGAAGCGCTCCCGCACGTATTGGATAACTTCTTCCCTGCGTGCATCCTCGAAGTCCATGTCGATATCAGGCATAGCGATCCGTTCCGGATTGAGGAATCGTTCAAAGGTGAGCCCATACTCGATTGGATCGATATCCGTGATGCCGAGGCAGTACGAAACGAGCGAACCAGCAGCTGATCCGCGCACCCCGAAGTAAATCCCCTGCTCGCGGGTGAATTGCGCGAACTCGCGAACGAGCAGCATGTACTTCTCAAAACCTGTCTTCTCTATCACCGAGATTTCGTAGCGAAGCCGCTCCCAATGTTCGTCGGTGAGTTTCTCGAACCGCTCCGCAAGCCCCTTTTCGGCCAGCTCCGTCATGTATCCGTTCGCCGTCCGCTCCCCTGGGATATTCGGATCGGGCAGCTCGACACGCGGCCGCTCGAGGTCCACGTCGCAGAATTCGGAAATGTCAAAACAGTTGCTTAGCGCATCAGGAGTATCGGCGAACGTGGTCGCCATCTCTTCGGGCGACTTGAGATAAAACTCCTCCGTTTCAAAACGCATCCTCTTCTTGTCGGCAACTTTGGCTCCTGTTTGAATACAAAGAAGAACGTCGTGTGCCGGATGGTCGGTCTTGCAAAGGTAGTGCGAGTCGTTCGTGCAGACAAGGGGCAAATCCAATTCTCGCGATATGCGAAGCAATCCGTCCTTGATATCCTGCTGCTCTTTCAGGTTGTGATCTTGCAGCTCGACGAAGTAGTTTCCTTCGCCAAAGATTTCTTTGTACAGGCCAGCGGTCCGTTGTGCTTTGTCGTAGTCTCCTTCGAGCAAAGCTTGGTTAACTTCGCTGCCGAGGCAAGTCGTCGTGCTAATCAAGCCGGAGGCGTATTGCCGAAGCACATCGTGATCGATTCGAGGCTTGTAATAAAACCCCTCGAGCGAAGAAATCGTGGCCAGCTTGCAGAGGTTGCGATAGCCTTCCTGGTTCTTCGCAAGGAGGAGCAGGTGATACGTAGAATTCTCTACGCGCCCGTCTTTCTTGCTGAGACCTTCCGGCGCTACGTACGCCTCCATGCCGATTATCGGCTTGACTCCCTGCTTGCGGCATTCGAGATAAAACTCCATCACGCCGAACATGGCCCCGTGGTCGGTTATTGCCAGCGCGGGCATCCCCAACTCTTTCGCTCGCGCTACCATTTCCGGGATCCGCTGCGCGCCGTCGAGCAGGCTGTATTCCGTGTGGTTATGCAGATGGACGAACGGCTTAGTCATTAGTGCGATAGCGAATCTAGATTGTACTTTGGCTCGCGGGCCCCGCAAGAATTCGCCCCATTAAACCGACGACTCAGCGGCCCTCGAGGATGCGCCCAGAATAGATGTTCCTGAGGAGATCTTTTCGGCCTAACCGCGGCGAAATGTCTTGCGGTCGACGTGGCTTCCCCGCGTGGCTAGATCGACCGGTGAGCCCGGCACACGGATGATTTCGACGCCCGTGTAATAGGCTTTCAGGATTTGTTCGCAAGTCTGGCCGGCTTTGGCGCGGCCGTTGGCTCCGGCCTGGTCCATGCCGACGCCGTGTCCCCACCCTTTGCCGTCGAAGCGGTACCCCACGTCCGTTTTTGCCATTTGGAACAGTGTGCTTCGAAGCTTGTCGGGGCCGAGCAGCCGGCGCAAGTCAGCCCCCGAAACCCGCACTTCGCCGCCAGATCCAACAGCGCTCACCGTCAGCGTTCTTCCGCTAGGCCCTTTCTCCATGGACCGGAGATCCAAAAGGGTTCCGAAACCCTCCAGTTTTTTCGCAAAGACGGCTTGCAGGGTCGCAGCGTCGACCTCGAAACTCCAGTAAAAGTTTTTGGCCCCTTCGGCGTATGGCCGGCCATTTTTGTCGACGTCCTGTATCGACTGAAGGTATGGCGCGCCTCCTCCGTTGAACGATTCCCATGCGGAAGCCGTAGCTCCGCCAGAAACTGTGGCGTATAGGGCCTCTATGGGCTTCCCGTTGAAGACGATGATCTCGCTCGCCGTCTCCTGCACCGCGCGATCGGAGCGGGGATCTTCAGCGTCAAAGCCTTTATAGGTATGGCAGCGAGTTGTGTCATCGACGTCGAAGCCTTCGTTTTGGTAAGCGCCTATCTTGGTTAATGTGTAGGTTCTTGCGGCGATGGCCTGAGCTTTAAGGGCCTCTGGAGCCCACGACGGCGACATTTCGCAGGGCACCACCCCCCGAAGGTAGGTTTCCAATGGAAGTTCGTTGATCGCTGTCAGCTTGCCGGCGCGGGCGATGAAGTAGAGCCAGCCGCGGTATTTGCGCGTGGCAGAGTCTCCAGCGACTTGCATCCAGGCCCCGTTAGAGCTAAAGTACAACGCGTCATAGCTCTTGTCCCCGATGCAAACTTTGTTGTCCTTCGCGACCACCGTAGCATTCGTACCCGCGCTCCACCAGCCCACGAAGTCGTCGCCGCCTGGCACACAGTACGCGAAATCGCCGTCCGAACCGATGCGAAAGGATGCCGGCCTCCCGAGGCTGACTAGCCCAACGCGAACAACAGGCACGCTCGCGCAGGCAGCCCATGCGCCTCCAAGCGCCAATAGGCTATAATAGATACGACCAGCAGACATCACGTTCCTCCCTGAACTTTCCCGATTCTACCATCACAGTAGTGACGACTGAGACCGAGATTCCAAACGTCGAAAATTTTTTGCCTAAACTCTTGCTTCCGGAATCAGGCCGGAGGTATGATTACCGTTTGCCCGATATACCCGTGCCAGGAGGTATGAATGAAGGAGATTAAGCACCCCTCGAAGCGCATTGAACACGTTCTCGAGGTACCCAATCTCATCGAACTTCAGCTGAATTCTTATAAGTGGTTCCTAAGGGAAGGACTCCCGGAGCTGCTAAAGAGCTTCTCCCCGATTTGGGATTTCACCAAAACTAACTTCATCGAGTTCCTCGACTTCTCGCTTAGCGAACCTAAATACACCATACCCGAGTGTCGCGACCGAGATATCACGTTCGAGGCGCCGCTCAAGGTGCAGGTTCGCCTTGGCGGCAAGGATCGCGACGTTATCGAGACGGAGGTCTATCTCGGAGACCTGCCGCTGATGACGGATCAGGGGACATTCATCATTAATGGGCGCGAGCGAGTAATCGTTTCGCAGCTTAGCCGCAGCCCGGGAATTTACTTCGACGATGACGTAGACCTGTCGATGCAGATTCTCACGAAATCGCGCGTCATACCGGCCGAAGGCCCGTGGCTCGAACTTGAAAGCGAGCCCACTTTCGTCGTTCGCGCTGCGATCAGCCAATCGAAGAAGATTCCGATTACGCAGCTAATCAAGGCATTGAACGCCTTTGAAGAAGCGCGCCATCCGGTGCACGTCCCCTTGTCGGAATCGATTCATCGAAAGCTCGCCGAGCCGATTGCCGATCCGGAAACTGGAGAGGTCCTGGCCGAAGCCGATACGCTCATTACTGCGGAGCTAGTCGAGAGTCTGCCCAAGGCCATGCGCTCGAAAAAGGCGCTCATCTACTCGCCGGTGGGCACTACCGAGGAACTGCTGCTGACATTCGGTGTCAAAGACGTTATCGCTACTCCTAAGGCTGGAGACATCTACGGCAAGCGGCCGCTGGAGGATGTGAAAGCGCCGGACGGCGTCGTTGTCGCGAAGTACAAGCGCATCGACCGCGAAACAGCCGCGAAAATCGAGTCGCTGAAACTGAAAAAACTGGCCGTCATCACAGTGAACCCGTTCATCGACGCAACCGTCGAACACGATTCCACAAAGAACACGCGCGAAGCACTGCTCGATTTGCATAAGGGGATGCGGCCGGGAGATTCGCCCAACGAAGAAGCTGCTAAGAACCATCTGTTCGGAGTTTTCTTCGACAAGCGGAGATACGATCTCGCGCGCGTCGGTCGTCGTCAGATAAACCGCCGACTCGGTATCGATATCCCGATAAACGTCCGAAACTTGACCATCGAAGATTTGGTCAAGGCGATTCTTTACATGACGAAGCTGCGCGAAGGCGAAGCTTTCGGGGACGACATCGACCATCTGCAAAACAAGCGCGTTCGTTCCGTTGGCGAGCTTTTGCTCAGCCAGTTGCGTTTGGGATTTGCGCGCATGGAAAAGGTTGCCCGCGAAAGGATGACGAGCGCCGACCAAGAAAATCTTGCTCCGGCAATCATCCTGAGCGTAAAACCGGTCAGCGCGAGCATCAAGAGCTTTTTCAGCAGCAACCAGTTGAGCACTTTCATGGATCAGACGAACCCGCTCAGCGAGCTGACGAACAAGAGGCGACTATCCAGTTTGGGCCCCGGGGGCCTGCAGCGAAACAGCGCGAAACTGGAAGTTCGCGACGTCCACCGCAGCCATTACGGACGCATTTGTCCGATCGAAACTCCGGAAGGACCGAACATCGGGCTTATTTCGCAGCTAACTGTTTATGCGCGAGTGGACGATTACGGCTTGATCGAAACTCCGTTCAGAATCGTCAAAAACGGAAAGGTCACGGACGAAATCGTTTATCTTCCCGCTGGTGAAGACGATGAAGCCAAAGTCGCTCCGGCAGACGCCAAATACGACAAGGACGGGAATTTCCTCGGCGACAAAATCCAAGTTCGCCATCAAGGAAGTTACCCAACGGTACCGAAATCCGAAATCGACTACATGGACGTCTCGCCGGCACAGATCATCTCGATCGCTACGTCGTGCATACCATTCCTTGAAAACGACGATACGAGCCGCGCTCTTATGGGCGCGAACATGCAACGCCAGGCCGTTCCACTTTTGCGCTCCGACAGGCCGATCGTGGGCACAGGGTACGAAAAGCGCGCCGCTTTAGACAGCGGAGCTTCAATCGTCGCGAAAAAGCGCGGAGTTGTCGAATCCGTCACGGCCACGCAAATCGACGTCAGAAACGATTCGGGGGGTCTCGATACATACCATCTCGACCATTTACGAACGACGAACAAAGGAACGTGCTTTACGCACCGGCCGGTCGTTTTTCCCGGACAGCGAGTTGTAGAGGGCGAGCCTCTCGCCGATGGCGCGACATGCGACCAGGGCCATCTCGCTCTCGGACGTAATCTGCTCGTGGCATTTATGCCGTGGGGCGGATACAACTATGAGGATGCGATCCTCGTCAGCGAAGAGCTCGTCAAGGACGACATTTTCACCTCCATACATATCGAGCGGCATGATACGGAAGCAGGCGATACAAAGCTTGGTCCGGAAGAGATAACGCGCGATATCCCCAACGTCGGCGACGATGCGCTCAAGGATTTGGACGAAAACGGCATCATTCGCATCGGAGCGGAAGTTCGGCCCGAAGATATTCTGGTTGGCAAAGTCGCTCCCAAAGGTCAAGTTGAGATGACCGCCGAGGAGCGGCTCATACAGGCCATTTTCGGCAAAAAGGCAGAAGACACCAAGGACGCCTCGCTCCGACTTTCTCACGGTGAAAAGGGCACGATCATCGATGTCAAGGTGTTCAGCCGCTTCAAATATCGAGGCAAAGACACCGGCCGCATCTTCAATGAATCGAAAAAGCGAGAGCGTTTGATAGACGACATCACGGGTGAAGAGCTGGAGCAACTGCCCGCCGACGAGCTGCCCGCTGGAAAGAATATGACCGTCCAAGTTTATGTCGCCCAGAAGCGCAAATTGATGGAAGGCGACAAAATGGCGGGCCGGCATGGGAACAAGGGCGTTATCTCCAAGATCGTCCCGGTTGAAGATAT
>DASSBY010000209.1:0-26406 GCA_035698285.1 Fimbriimonadales bacterium
TCGGTGGAAGAATTGGCAGCGGGAATAATCTCCCGGGCTAAGGTTATGCTCTCCTGCGGTACGACAACGCTTGAAGTAAAGGCGAGTTATGGTTTGTCGGCGGAAGGATGCCAAAAGGAGCTCGATGCGATTTTTATTGCAAAAAAAGAAATTCCGCAACGACTTATCGTGACATTTATGGGCGCGCATGCATTTCCGCCGGAATATTCTCGCGAGAAATACATAGATATATTGGGAAATGAATTAGTTCCGATGGCGGCCGAGCATCCGGTGGGCTGCGCATTTAATGATGTTTTTTGCGAGGGTGGCGCCTTTTCCGTCGAAGAGTCCGAAAAAGTGCTTTTGGCGGGCCTCGAGAACGGTTTGCGGCCCAAGGCTCATGTGGACGAATTCGAGGCCCTCGGGGGCACGCAGATGGCGTGCCGCTTGGGGGCGGTTAGCTGTGACCATTTACTGGCGAGCGGACCGGCGGAGATCGAGCCCCTTGCGGCATCGCAAACAGTGGCGGTAGTTCTTCCGGGGACCGCCTACTACCTGGGCAAGCCCTTTGCCGATGCGCGCGCGATGCTGGATGCAGGCTGCAGCGTGGCGCTTGGGACTGACTTCAATCCCGGTTCGAGCATGGTGGCGTCGATGGCATTCGTCATGGGGCTCGGCGTTTCGAAGATGGGGATGTCGCCTGAAGAGGCGCTGACCGCGGCCACGGCCGCCTCCGGCCAAGCTATCGGGTTTGATCCATTTGGCGCCGCGGACCTATGCGAATGGCCTTGCGACTCGCTCGAGGAGCTAATTTACGGCCACGCGTTTGTCCGCCCGTCGCGCGTTCTCATCGCGGCGCGGGATACAATCTGTGACTAAGCCGGAGTAGCTCAGGGGTAGAGCGGCTGTTTTGTAAACAGCGGGTCGCGGGTTCGAATCCTGTCTCCGGCTCCAGCTTGCCAGAGATTTTGAGCGTGTCTCAAATATTCAGAGTTCCAACAAAGCTCCATCCCAAATTGAACGCTGCCGTGGCGCGGCTGGCAGAGGCTTTGGAGCTTCGTTTCAGCGCTTCGCCGTTCTTAGCAATAGGCTGCAAAAGGGCATTCAACTCCCTCGGCAGTTTCATACGAGTGCCATTTTAGCTGCTCCTCCTCTTTGTGCCGACGTCCCAGATTCTTCGAGTTGGCAACAGCGACAGAAAACTGAGCACTATAGTAACAACACAAATCGCACCACCAGCAGTAAACCCCATAAACATTACGCCACGACTCGGGCGGGAAACGTCAAATCATGTGGTCAATGGTTGCGCAACAAAGAGTGCGACCAGTATGACAATTCTTTCCCAGGTCATCTACGATTCGGTTCCGATTGATAGGACTCCCTGCTCCGTAACGAAGTGGCTAATTAGATTTCTCGGCGTAACGTCGAAGGCCGGGTTCCAAACTTGGCAGGCAACGGGGGCGATGCGAAGACCGCCAATTTCCGTTAACTCCTCGGCAGCTCGCTCCTCGATCACGATTTCGGCTCCGGATTTCGTGCTCCGGTCGATGGTGGAGGATGGCGCAGCGATCACGAAGGGGATATTGTGCGCCTGGGCGAGGAGGGCCAAGGCGTAGGTCCCAATCTTGTTTGCCGTGTCGCCGTTAGCTGCGATCCGGTCGGCTCCGGCGACGACGAACTGAATTTTTCCGGAGGCCATCGCCCAGGCGGTCGCGCTGTCGGCGATTACGCGGAACGGAATGTGGTCGCGGGCGAGTTCCCAAGCGGAGAGGCGAAGGCCCTGCAATCGGGGGCGCGTTTCGCAAAGGAAGATTTCCCTCGCTTTACCAAGCTCGTGGGCTTTGCGGACGATTCCGAGCGCGGTTCCGACTCCGGGAGCGGCGAGGCTGCCTGTGTTGCAGATGGTCAAGATGCCGGCGTCTTGGGGCACGCGCGCTGCGCCATGGGCCGCGATGGCATCGTTGGCGGCTCTTTCTTCGGCCTCGATTTCGCGGGCGGATTCTAGCTTCGGGCCGGGGTAGGCGAGGACGCGGTCGAGTGCGTGGCACAAGTTCACCGCAGTGGGGCGCGTGGCGGCGAGTGCGCTTCGTACGTTTTTAAGGTCCTCGCCGGCTTCCTCGGCGAGCGCCATTCCGTAAGCGGCGGCGACTCCGATCAATGGGGCGCCTCGAACGGCCATGGAGTTGATCGCGTCTGCGACATCTTGCCAGGTCCTTGCCTCTATCCAAACTTCGCGCGATGGGAGTTCGCGCTGGTCGAGGATGCGCAGGGCGCCGCCGGACCAATGGATGGCGTTCAAACTCACTATCGGCAGGATACCGCCGATGGGGTAATTTACGGCGTGCCCCTTATCTCGAAGGTCGGGCGAAAAACGCCACGCGCGCGGATCGCGCTCGCGGTCGTTTACCTTCTGCTCATTTTAGGCGGGGTCACGATGGTCTATCCCTTCATGCTGATGGTCGCTACCGGGATGAAGGGGGCCACAGACCAGAACGACAACCACGTGATTCCGGCGTATTGGAGCGGCGGCCCGGAATTGCTTCGAAAATACGTCGACGATAAATATTCCGGCAAGGTGGACACTGCGGCCAGCTTTTACGGTTTGGATAGGGCCACCGCGCTAATGTCCTCGACGGCTCCGGACAATCCAATAAGCGTGAAGCCGCTGGGCGAGGATGAAGCTGGGAAGTACGAAAAATTTCTTGCGAGCCTGCCATTGGATTGGTGGGAGGCGGGATTTCGAATCGGCCCAGGCAGAATTTCCTCGGTAGTGAATGCGAAATACCAGCAGTTTTTGCGCACAAGATATAAGGACTTGGATGCGCTAAATAAAGCGTATCTCGAGCAGAATATCGTCTTTCAAACCGTCGAGCCTCCGGTTGAAAGATTCCAAGCATTGCGTTGGGAGCCGGCAGGGGATCAGAAATGGCGAGATTGGCAGGAGTTTAAGTCGAGCCTGCCTCCGTCATTCAGAATTCCCATAACGGTCGAGGCGCAATGGCGTCAATATTTGCGTTCGCGATACAACAACCAGCTTGCGCGGGTTCCAGCCGAGACGCGAGGTGATGCCGATTCTTTTGAATCCATTCCCGCAGATGCGAAAATTCCGGAGTTCGCCAGCTTTTACGCTACGAAGCTGCCGCCGCGTTATCGAGGCAACAACGCGGACAACCTGTGGCGCTCTTTGAGCGGGGAATCGGCACTTCCTCAGGACAGATACGACGCTTATTTGGTTTCGAATAAAGCGGGAGAGATGGAGCGAGGATATACATTCCGCAATTTTGGATTTATTCTCGATTACATTTTGCTGCATGGCAGGGCGGTTTGGAATACGTTCATGTTTTGCTTATTAGCCGTGTTGACGCATTTGATCGTAAATCCTCTTGCGGCGTATGCCTTGTCGCGATATAATTTGCCTTCCGGGGGGAAATGGCTGCTATTTCTGTTGGCCACCATGGCATTTCCGGCGGAAGTAACCATGATCCCAGGATTTTTGCTCCTACGGAGCATGGGGCTTTTGAATACTTTTGCTGCGCTTGTCTTGCCGACGGCGGCCAGCGGATATTCGATTTACCTTTTGAAGGGGTTTTTCGACAGCCTTCCGAAAGACCTTTACGAAAATGCTGAAATCGAGGGCGCGAAGGAATCGACTATGCTCTTCCGCATAACGCTGCCGCTAAGCAAGCCCGTGCTCGCGGTGATCGCGCTCACCTCCTTCATGGCGGCATACAGCGCCTTTATGTTCGCGTTCCTTGTCGCGCAAGACGAGAGGATGTGGACGATAACGGTCTGGATCTATCAACTGCAGAGCAGGGCACCGAAGGGGGTTCTGATGGCGGCCCTCACGCTGGCGGCCATTCCGACGCTGCTAGTATTTTTAGCGGCCCAGCGCGTCATCCTTCGGGGCATTATTCTTCCTGGCGAGAAGTGACAAGTATCTAATTTTCGGCGCAAAACTTGCATTTCCCAGCCCTCGTATGGCTAAAATGGGCCGTGGGAGACATGGGCCGAATATTGGTGTGGACCGGGCTCGGGATTGCCGCCTTGGGCGGGCTCTTGCTGCTCGGCCAGGCAGTGCCAGGCTTGCGCCTTGGCCGCCTGCCGGGCGACATCCGCATCGAGCGCGGCAACGCAAGCTTCTATTTCCCTCTGACCACCATGCTGCTCCTTAGCGCGATCCTTTCCCTTGCGCTCTGGCTGTTCGGGAGGCTGAGGCGTTGATTTCGCTGGTCACGTTCGATGCTGCGGGAACGCTTATCGACCATTGTTGGGACCCCGCCGAAATCGCTCGGGGAATTTTGGCGGAAATGGGTGTCGACGTCGATGAGGATTTGGCGCAGAGCGAATATGCCAGAGTCGCCGCGCAAATGCGGCCGACAATTGTGGCGCTTGAGAAATTAGGCGATAGGATGGGGATCGAAAATGCTTGGCGCAAGCAAATGGAAATGTGGCTGGAAAATATCGGCGCAAGCTACAAAATGCAGGCAGATATTTTCCCAATATTTATGGAGCGTGTTTTTGGCGCCAACAATTATATTTTTCGTTTATTTCCCGACGTTTTACACGCATTGTCGGGATTGAGGCAAATGGGTATTGGCCTCGGGATCATCAGCAATTGGGATCATACGCTACACACGGTTTTGAAAAACCTAGGCGTTTCCGACAAGTTTGACTTTGTTATCGCATCGCTCGAGTTCGGCTTTGAAAAGCCCGATCGGCGGATTTTTGAGGAGGCTTTGCGCCTGGGAAGCGTGCACGCGGACGAGTGCCTGCACGTTGGCGACAGCTTGGATGACGACTTCAGGGGCGCTTCCGCATGCGGGATTTCCGCGCTGCTCATCGATCGCGACCAGCCTGCGGACTTGGATGATCGCCGGATTTCGTCTCTTTCTCAAGTTGTGGAGGCGGTGGCGTGACACGCCTCTCCGATTACGACTACGTTCTGCCTGAGGCAGCTATCGCCCAGAAGCCGATCGAGCCGCGCGACGCGAGCAAAATGCTGGTATTAAATTCGGGCGCTATTTCTCACTCCACTTTTCGCGAGCTACCGGTTTTTCTCAAAAGCGGTGACCTAATTATTGCAAATAATACGAGAGTGTCTGCGATTCGCCTTTCCGGCAGCAAGGCGACTGGTGGACAGGTTGAAGCCCTGTTGTTGCGCGAGATCGGGGATGGCGAATATGAGGCGATGCTAAAGCCTGCCAAGCGCCTCAAATTTGGGGCCGAGATTGAGTTTGGAGGCGATCTGAAGGCAAAAGTTACCCGGGGCCATGAATCGGGAATAGCCGAAATAAAGTTTGAAAATGGGCCCGATCTCAAACAAAAGCTCGCCGATGCGGGAACCGTTCCTCTGCCGCCCTATGTTCACGAATTATTGGAAGACGCCGGGCGGTACCAGACGGTATACGCTTGCGCGGACGGGAGCGCGGCCGCGCCGACCGCCGGGCTGCACTTCACTGAGACTGTGCTCGACGCGCTGCGTGAGAAGGGCGTGGATATTGCATATATAACGCTCGATGTTGGAATTGACACTTTCCGGCCGCTGACTTCGGAAGACGTTTCGGCGCATATAATGCATGGTGAGAAATTTGTGGTTCCGAAAGAGACTGCGGCTAAAGTTTCTAGTGCGCGAGGCAGGATACTCGCGGTGGGCACAACCGCGGTTCGTGCGCTCGAGACCGCCGCAATCGGAGAGCGTACGGTGGCGCCGGGGGCCGGCTGCTCTTCCCTCTTTATCACTCCCGGATATTCGTTTAAGATCGTCGATTCGATGATCACAAATTTCCATATGCCTCGGACGACGATGCTGCTTATGGTTTCGGCCCTGTGCGGGCGCGAGAACCTAAAGAATGCGTATTTAGAGGCCCTGTCTAAGCGATACAGATTTCTAAGTTTCGGCGATTGCATGCTGATTCTAGGAGGATAAAAACTATGAAAAAAGAACCATTCGATGCCATGTCCTATATCGAGAGCGCCTTTCTCGATCTGAAAACTGAGGAAGAAGTTCCAGAGGTCGAAGATTTAGCCGAAGATATCGACACTCTGCCCTCGTTCACGCGGAACTATTCTACCAAGGCGAAGGTCAAGAAGCCGGCAGCGCCTTCGATGGAGCACGCGGTAGAAATCGTCGACGGCAAAGACGTTCGACTGAAGTCTACGACGATGAAGGCTCCGCGGCCCCGGCGTCGCCGGGAGGCAGGTCGTGCACCGGCGATCGGCCGGAATATGGAGGAAATTTGGCACCAAATTCCGAAGAACCTAAAATTCTTGGCTCGCGTTTATGATGACAACGTGACGCAAAAATATTACTCAACGGAATTCAAGGAATCTCGCGAGGATTTAATTATGCGTATGATGGACCCGCAGCTCAATTTGGAAGAGGCTGCAAGGCTCTTGGGAGTATGCCCGGCTACCGTTCGGCGGTACACAAACCGCGGATGGCTGCAGCACCATCGCACCATGGGAAACCAGCGGCGATTTAAACTGTCCGGCATCGTGAATTTCGTCGAGGCCTTCGGGCGAAATCCCGAATAGCGATTGAGAGTTGCCATATTTTCGGATAGCTTCAGTCCGGTTGTAAATGGAGTCGCGGTCAGCATAAACGCGCTCATCGACGAATTGCGGGCGCGCGGCCATTCGGCGCATATATTTACGACCGGATTTCGAGGGTATAAGGATCCGGATCCGAATGTCTATCGGTTTCCGTCAGTCGGCCTGCCTCTGTTTCCGGGATACCCGCTCGCGATCCCGCCATTTTATTTCGCGTTGCGGAATTTTCGGAAGCATCAATTTGACATAATTCATACGCATACGCCCTACACGGTGGGGTTTGTGGGCCTGAGGTGGGCGGAATCCCACGAGATTCCCATCGTTAGCACGTATCACACGCTGTACGATAGATATGCCCATTACGTGCCATATATGCCGAAAGTGTACACGCGTTATAAGATCGCGAAACATACGAATTATTATTACAATCGCTGCCGGCATGTTATCGCGCCGAGCGAGCCCGCAGCTCAGGCGCTGAGGAGACATTCGGTTAGGACTCCCGTTACGATAATCCCGACGGGAAATCCCGAACTCAGGGACATGTCGAAAGACGAGGCGCGCAAGCAGATCGGAGCGCGGCCCGGCGATCGAATCCTCTTGTATGTGGGCCGGGTGGCCAAGGAAAAGAACATTCCGCTGCTGGTGGAGGCGGTCGCCCAGGTGCTGCTGGCTTCGCCGAATTTGCGTTTTTTCATGGTTGGCGACGGCCCCTTTCGAAAGCAGGCGCAACAGATGGCTCGGGATTTTGGCGTCGGCGACCAGGTTCGCTTCGCCGGAGCGGTCGCCCGTTCCGAGGTAGATAAATATTATTTGGCATCTGATCTATTCGTTTTTGCGAGTACGACGGAGACTCAGGGGCTTGTCGTTGGCGAGGCCATGACTTATGGCTTGCCTACCGTCGCGGTTCACGGAGGCGGGGCGAGCGCGTCTATTCGCGACGGCAGCAACGGCTTTATCGTGGGAAACAGCGCGGGAGCGCTTGCGGAAAAAATCGATGAAGTTATGAGCAACGGCGTTTTGCGCGCGCAATTATCAGCGTGCGCGCGAGCGTCTGTGAAATCCTGGACGCATTCGGATTCGTGCGACCAGGTATTGCGCGTCTATGAAGAGGTTCTCGGAAAGTGACGATTCGGGGCCGCACGGAAGCGCTGGAGCGAGAATATTTGTCGAAATTCGCCGCTCGCGCGCAGGACTCGAGAGGGCGAGAAATTCCGGAAGAAGAGGACGCAGTAAGAACTTGTTTTCAGCGGGATCGAGACCGAATTTTGCATAGCAAGGCGTTCCGGCGGCTAATGTATAAGACGCAGGTTTTCATTGCGCCCACGGGCGACCATTACCGCACGAGGCTAACGCATTCGCTCGAGGTGGCGCAAATTGCGCGCACCGTTTCCCGCGCACTTAGCCTGAACGAAGACTTGACGGAGGCAATCGCCCTGGGGCACGACGTTGGGCATACGCCGTTTGGGCACGCGGGCGAAGAGGCTTTGGAGACCGCGATCCAAAAGACCGACAAGGCACAAACATTTCGGCACTATGAGCAAAGCGTTCGTGTTTTGACGGTGTTGGAAAATCTAAACTTAACAAAAGAGACGCTCGACGGGATCGGAGGCCACAGCAAGGGCCGCATCGATCTGACCTCTTACGACGGCGAAACGTGCCCTTCGCTCGAGGCGGCTGTCGTCCGAGTGGCCGACAGGGTCGCTTATCTAAACCACGACCTGGACGACGCTTTGCGCGCCGGCTGGCTCAGCGAAGATGACCTTCCCGAGGAAATAGTTAGCATCGGCTCGACGAACAGCTCAAGGATTGGCGCGATGGTAAATGATTTGATTGAAAATAGCCGGGATAATCGGGTGGCCTTTGGCGAAAAGATGCTATCGAAAATCAACTTCATGAAGGAATATCTTTTCGAGCATTTCTATCTCGAATATCCGCGAAGACTTCCAGACGTCGAGCATGCGCAGAGGCTAGTGGGAAACCTATTTGCCTTGTTCGCCTCCCGACCGGCCGAATTGCCTGAGGGATTCGCTGGCTTTCAGGGGGCGATCGACTACGTTTCCGGCATGACGGATCGCTTCGCCCTGCGCAAGCATGCGGAGCTCTTTCCCGAAGCGCCAAGCTTGGAGGCATTTTGGGCGTGATTCATGCCACATTTCGCAGATTTCGCAAGTATTTAAAAGCTAGCCATGCGAATCGATCACGAAGAAGAAAGCTATCAGGAAGAAGTCGACCGACGCGCCCGGGATTATTATGAGTCCGCCCGCGCCCAGGGCTCGCTCCTACCGGAAGAGGATTTGCTTACGGAGGCAAGGCGGCTCGCGGAGAGGGATATGAAGCATATCGAGGCGCTCGCGGACGTAGAACTCGACATCGAAGCAGAATAGGTGAGGGTGCGGCACATCTCTGTAGCCACCATAACAAATCGTGCAAAGCCTAAACACTCTTTTCCTTCCACTTGCCGGCTTTAAACATGCGGATAAGCATAAAGCCGTTGACGGCCTGCGATGCTGACATTATGATCCATGCTACCGTGCTGCCGCCTCCAAAATAAACGGCGAAAAGCCAGACTCCTGGAACGCGGATCACCCAGCTCGAGATAAAGTTCGCCCAGGTTGGCCTTCCCGTATCACCGGCTCCTTGATGTGCTCCGGTTAGAACCATCGCATAGCCGAAGAGTGGCTCAGTAATCGCGACGATGCGTAAATACGCCACGGCGATTCCGAGCTGAGCAGGATCCTGGATGAAGATTCCGGCAAATTGCGGCGCCAATGCCAAAAACAGGATGGACATCGCGCAAATCAGGAGAACTGCTTGGTTCGTCGCGGACCAGGCGAGCGCTTCGGCGCGGTCGGGCTTTCGCATTCCCAGGCTTTGGCCGACCAGTGCCGATGCGGCGATCATGTAGCCGAATGCCGGCATGAAAGCGACGGCCTCCATCGAAATCCCCACACGCAGCGCGCCTAGCGCGGCCTCGCCCTCGGCGGTGTGCTTTAACGCCATGGAAAAGACGGCGAAGGAGGTAACGCGGATAACGGTCATGAGCGACGCGGGGAGCGTAACATTCAAAATCCGCGCGGCCCATTTCTTATCGATAATTTCCAGACGCCAGGTAGATCCTAGAACCGTGCGTCCCGACGCCGGGAAATAGAGGAAGGCGGAAACCCAGGCGCTGATCGCGAACGCCCACCCGGCGCCGGCTATGCCCATGTCCGCGCCCGGGAGCGTTACGGATGCGCCGAACGGGTGGACGGTTCTGCTCGGAAATATGAGCAGGTAATTGAGCGTCATGTGGATCAAAATCTGCAAGCCCGAGACGTACATCGGCGTTCGCGTATCGCCTACAGCTCGAAGACTCGAAGCCAGAGCGTTGAATACGTAGACAGCGGGAATGCCGGCAAGGATTGGATAGAGATAGCGCAGCATCTGCCCATAGGAAGGGCCGGCCCTATCGACGAACATCGCCGCTATTTGCGGAATAAATAGGGCGCCGAGAACGCAGAACAGAACGCCGAGAGTCAAGCTGAGGCTTACCGATTGGCGGCTTGCCTTGACCATGTTCTCTTTTTCGCCTGCGCCGTAGAACCGGCTAACGAGCGCTGTCGCGCCAACTCCGAGAGCAAACGCGAGGCTCATCAAGAGGAAGATGAAGCTTTGGGAGGCACCGGATGCGTTGAGAGCAGGCGCGCCCAGCGATGAGACGAATTTCGCGTCCAGGAGGCTGTTGACGGTTTGCAGCGAATTTAGGGCGATGACCGGCCAAGCGAGGTACCAGACCGTTCGGGCGTAGCTTAATTTTTCTTCGGGAGCGTCTTTCTGAAGCGATTGCTCCATTAAACGGGATTCATCCGCTTCGGAGCTCTGGTGAGAATTTCGCAGCCGTCGGCGCTTACCGCCACGTCGTCCTCGATACGAACTCCGCCGAAGCCTGGGATGTAGACGCCGGGCTCGACCGTCCAGATTTGCCCTTCGGCGATGATGTCTTTGGACCTCGTATTGAGACCGCCCACGTCGTGGACCACGCTGCCCAATCCGTGGCCCAGCCCGTGGCCGAAGAATCGAGCCAGATCGTATTTGTCGAGGACTTCGCGGGAGAGCGCGTCGACGTCCACAGCCTTGACGCCGGGGCGGATCATGTCGATCGCCGCAGTTTGGGCTTCGAGCACGGCATTCCATACCTGTTTGTGGCGTTCCGTTGGCTCGCCGATGACCACGGTGCGCGTGATGTCGCTGTTGTAACCGTCGACTTGCGCGCCGAGGTCCATGGTAACAAAATCGCCCTCTTGGAGTTTTCTCTCGCTCGGTTCGCCATGGGGCCTTGCGCTGCGGGGGCCGCTCACGACGATCGGCGGGAAAGCGATCGCGGCGCCTTGACGCCTAATGAAGAATTCGATGTCGAGGCAGATGTCATATTCGGTGACTCCGACTTGCAGCATCCTCGAAACGTGCTCCAGGCATGCGTCTGTTACGCCGCAGGCCCGTCGAATAATTGCAATTTCGTCGGGGGTTTTGACCATCCGCAGGGGGTCCACCAAATCTTCAGCGGGCTCGAGGGCGATGCCGTTGAACTTCGCTTTCCAAGCGTTCATCGTCGCGACGCTTACGTGCTCTGCTTCGAACCAAAGCTTGTCGGCGCCCATTTCGTTCGCTGATGCGACGAGGACATCCGCGAGGGTCTGGGGTGCTTTGTAAATCTCGACGTCCAGATCGCGAACTTGCTCGCGCGCGGCCTCGTCGTATCGGCTGTCGGTAATAAATGTGGCTTTATCGGGCGTTACGATGGCGTATCCGGAGCTGCCGGAAAAGCCGGTTAGCCAGCGGACATTATCGATGGCGGAAACAAGCATTGCTTCTACACCGGAATCGGCCATTTTGGAGCGAAGTTTTGAAAGTTGGGATGCCATAGTTTTCTAAATTGTCGCCTCGATAACGTCGTTTATCGCATTGAGCGCGAGTTCGTATCCGAATCCACCGAATCCGGAAATAACGCCCACACAAACTGGCGAAATTACGGACTGTTTGCGAAATTCCTCGCGGGCGAAAATATTCGAAATATGCACTTCTACGACTGGGAGGCGGACTGCCGTTAGCGCATCGCGAAGGGAGATGGAATAGTGTGTCAAACCGCCTGGGTTGATAACGATCCCGCTGGCCCAAGACCGATGCTCGTGAATGGCGTCGATAATTTGGCCCTCGCTATTGGATTGAAGCGTGCGGACTTCCATATTGAGAGATTCGGCCCGTTTCTTGATGTCGGCGTCCATTTCTTCGAGGGGCTTTGCCCCGTAAACGTTCATCTCGCGGAATCCCAGCAAGTTCATATTCGGCCCGTGCAGGACCAAAATTCGTTTCGGTTCAGCCATTTCGCTTGGCTACCTCTTCGGGCGGAATGGCGTCCTCCACGAGCATTTGGGGAATCCCGTTTTCTATTTCGTAGCCCCAGCCGCACTCGGTGCAAACGAGCAGCGAACCTTGAAGCTTGACCGGCGGGCGCGAATCGCAGCGGGGGCAGGCGAGGATTTCGAGAAGAGCTTTGTCGATCATCGGCAGACTTTGCGGTAAACGTCGAGGGTCTTGCGTGCGGCTTTTTCCCAGGTGAATTCCGCCGCGCGCTTTACGCCTCGCTCCACCATCTGGGCAAGCTTACTCGAATCTGAAAGGAGAGCCTCGATTCGGGCGGCCCACGCTTCGGGAGTCCAATCCTCCATGATTTCGGCCGCGCCACCCGAAACCTCGGGCAATGCGCCGCCCTTGGAAGCGAGAACCGGGGCGCCGCAGGCGAACGCCTCGAGCATGGGAATGCCGAAGCCCTCGTAGAAGCTCGGAAAGAGATACAGCGACGCGCCGGAATAGAGGGCCGGGAGTTGGTCGTTCGGAATGTATCCGGTAGATACGGTGCGGGAGTTGCCTCCTTCGTCGCCCCAGCCCTCCTTACCGATGACGAGCAGCTTATGGGGAAGATGCGCGGGGAGGAGGCCGACGGCGCGTATCGCGAGCGCTAAGTTCTTGCGGGGCCATCGCGCCCCAATCGTTAGCAAGTACGGCCCATCGATGCCGAGTTTGCGCTTTGCGTCCGCGGGATCGGTTGGCCGAAAAAAGTCAGCGGCGGCGTTATAGGTGACGAATACTTTCGATGGATCCACTCCCAGGTGCCGCACGATATCGCTTTTGCTGGTTTCGCTGACTGTGATGACGGCTTTGGCGCGCTTTGCCGACGCGGGAACGGTCCTGCGAATAAGAAAGAGGTCTCGCGCCTTGAACCATTGCGGTCCGATGAAGAAGCTGACGTCGTGAACGGTAGTTATGCCGTTTCGGGCAAGCGGGCTCAGCGTGTATTGGGTGTGGAAGGCGTCCGCGCCGAGCTTGCGGGCGGCGAGAGGCATGGTGACGAGGCTAAACCACCGGCGGTTTCGCGCCGGGAGACGCCTCCAGGAGAATTGGCCTCCGAGGTCCAAGCTCGGTGGCCGTTCTTTATTGGAGAGGAGAATGAATTTGAACTCGGAGTCCAGTTTCTTTAGGCCGCCGAGCAGACCCGTCCAGTAGGAGGTGTCGCCAGTATTAACTCCAGCCACGAGAGTCGCATCGATGGCGACAATAGGCACTAAAGGTCGTCCGTGAGATACAGGGGGTCGTTTCCGGGCTTCCACTTGATGCTGCAGCCCAAGCTGGGATGCTGCTCGGGATCGGGGACGTCGCCAGCTAGAACGGCTTCGATTGCGCGGCGGATATCCGCACCGCTGACCGGCACACCGTTATTCGGCCGGCTGGAATCGAGCTGGCCGCGATAGGCTAGGAGTCCATTGGCGAAAAGGAATGCATCCGGCGTGCATGCTGCCGTCAAGGCCTTGGCCACGGATTGGTCCTCGTCGAACAGATAGGGGAAGCGCCAACCCCATTCCTCGGCACGCTCGCGCATATTGGCTGGGGAGTCTTCAGGGTATTCGTCGATGTCGTTCGAATTTATGGCGACCATGCCGACGCCGAGGGGAGAATAGTCCTCGTAGAGCTTCTCAAGGTCATGACGAACGTGGATGACGTATGGGCAATGATTACAGACGAAAACGATAAGAAGAGCACGGGTGCCGGCGAAATCGGCGCTGCTCACGAGAGAGCCATCCGTCGATGGCAGACTGAATTCGGGGACTGGCGTTTCCAAAGGAAGCATCTGGGAAGACTGTGCGGCCATATTTCTTACTCCTAGCCCGATTATAGAACGCGCCATAATCTCCGAATGCCAACGTTGCCGGTGGCTATAGGCGAAATACTTGAATCCAAGAAGTCCATCACAGTGCGCGCGCCCCGTGGGCTGGAGCTCAATTGCAGGGGCTGGATACAAGAGGCCGCCTTGAGGATGCTCCTTAACAACCTCGACCCAGAGGTTGCGGAGCGGCCGCTGGATTTGGTCGTCTACGGTGGCATCGGCAAGGCTGCCCGCAATTGGGGCGCTTTGCGGGCCATCGTTCGATCACTGCTAAGCCTGGAATCGGACCAAACGCTTCTCGTTCAAAGCGGCAAGCCGGTTGGGATTCTCCCCAGCCATGCGAACGCGCCGAGAGTGCTCATCGCGAACTCTAATCTCGTGCCCAAATGGGCAAATTGGGAGACTTTTCGCGAACTTGACAAGAAGGGCCTCATCATGTACGGCCAGATGACCGCGGGTTCTTGGATCTATATTGGGACACAGGGCATTCTTCAGGGGACATATGAGACGTTTGCCGCGGTGGCGCAAAAACGCTTCGGAGGCAGCCTTGTCGGAACGATAACCGTGACTGCCGGCCTTGGGGGCATGGGCGGCGCTCAGCCGCTCGCCGTAACGATGAACGGGGGCATCGCGCTTTGCATCGAGGTCGACCGGGAGCGGATAGGCCGGAGGCTTGAGACGAAGTATCTCGACGTTGCCGCGGATACGCTGGACGAGGCGCTCCATCTATGCCGTGAATCCGCACAGGCGAAGAAGCCCCTGAGCGTCGGCCTTTGCGCGAACGCGGCGGACGTTTTGCCGGAGCTCGCGAACCGGGGATTTACGCCGGACGTGCTTACCGACCAGACAAGCGCGCACGATGTGCTAAATGGGTACGTGCCTTCCGGATACAGCGTGGAGGCGGCTGCTGAACTTCGCCGAGCCGATCCGGCCAAATACATCGAGGAGGCGAATCGGTCGATTTGCGCTCATGTTTCGGCAATGCTGAAACTTCAAGAACGGGGCGCCGAGACGTTTGACTATGGAAACAATATCCGTCAAGTTGCGTTCGACAACGGCGTTCAGGAAGCTTTCAGTTTTCCGGGGTTCGTCCCGGCTTACATCCGGCCTCTCTTTTGCGAAGGCAAGGGGCCCTTTAGGTGGGCGGCGTTATCCGGCGATCCCGCGGACATCGCTTCGATCGACGAGGCGATCTTGGACCAGTATTCGGACGACCAGCCCCTGTGCCGGTGGATCAGGATGGCGAGCGAGAAGGTCAAGTTCCAAGGTCTTCCGGCGAGAATTTGCTGGCTGGGGCTGGGCGATCGGCTGCGCCTCGGGCTGATCATGAACGATCTGGTTGCGAGCGGCCGGCTGAGGGCGCCGATCGTTATCGGTAGAGATCATCTAGACACAGGCTCGGTCGCCTCGCCAAACCGCGAGACGGAAGGCATGAAAGACGGCAGCGACGCGATAAGCGACTGGGTTTTTCTGAACGCCCTTATTAACGCAGCGAACGGCGCTTCTTGGATTTCCGTGCATCATGGAGGCGGCGTCGGCATGGGCTATTCACAGCATGCGGGCATGGTAATCGTTGCCGATGGCACGAAGGAGGCGGCCGAGCGCTTGACGAGAGTTTTGAATTCCGATCCGGCGATAGGCGTGCTTCGGCACGCGGATGCGGGCTATGATATCGCGCTCGACACGGCGCGGAGGTATCACCTTCAGATTCCGATGCAGGAAATAGACGTATGAATCAATTAAGGAGACCAGTCTAAATATGGCGCGACCACTTTGGAACGGAGTCGTGAGCTTCGGGATGGTGAGCATCCCGGTAAAGCTCTACACCGGAACATCCGATAACGATATATCTTTCAACCTTCTGCACGACGAGTGCAAAAGTCGCGTAAAGCAGCTCCGATGGTGTCCGGTTCACGACAAGGAAGTACCGTGGGACGAACTCGTGCGAGGATACGAATACAGCAAGGGGCGCTACGTGGTATTGTCCGACGAAGATTTTGAAAGCCTTCCCGTTCCATCGAAGCACACAATAGAAATCACCAAGTTCGTGCCCCTGGACGACATCGATCCCGTCTATTTCGACAAGGCTTATTATTTGGAGCCCGAAGAAGTGGGAATCAAGCCGTACAGCCTTTTTATGAAGTCGCTTACGGAAAAAGGCATGGTTGGGATCGGCAAAATCGCTATTCGTCAAAAGGAGCATATTTGCTCTTTGCGCGCGGTCAAGGGAACGCTCGTTCTCGAAACGCTTTATTATGCGGACGAAGTGCGCGTCGATTTGGATAAATCCTTGCCGGAGACCAAAATTTCGGCACAAGAAATGAAGATGGCGGAAACGCTAATAGACTTGCTTAAGGGTGAATTCGATCCCAAGGAATACCACGACGAGTATCGCGCTGCCTTAATGGAGCGGATAGAAGCCAAACTTAGCGGCCAGGAAATTGTCGAAGCGCCCGTGCCGCAAGAGGCACAAATTACAGATCTGATGGAAGCCCTAAAAGCGAGCGTGGAAGCCGCGAAGCACCCCAAAGAGAAGAAGGCCGCGAGCTAACCCGAGGCTATGCCCGGAGAATACGACGAAAAGCGCAAATTCGACGCTACTCCCGAACCGAAAATGGTGCGGAAGGAGAGCGGCGAGGGGCCGCTAACTTTCGTTATTCAAAAGCACGCTGCAACCTCTCTACATTATGATTTTCGCATAGAGCTCGACGGCGTGATGAAATCGTGGGCGATTCCAAAGGGGCCTTCGCTGGATCCTGCAGACAAGAGGCTTGCGATGATGGTCGAGGACCATCCGCTGGACTATTCTTCTTTTGAAGGTGTTATCCCGGAGGGCAACTATGGCGCCGGAGAGGTGATCGTTTGGGACAACGGTTTCTTTTCACCGGACGAGGATGAACGGCTGCTTTTTTACGATCGGGAGGAGGCGCAGAAGGAGCTAAGGAAGTGCCTTGAAAATGGCAAGGTATCGGTATTTCTCCATGGCGTAAAGCTGCATGGATCGTTCGCGCTTGTGAAGATGAAGGGAGAGGGCAAGAAAAATGAATGGCTATTCTTCAAACACAACGATGCGTTCGCGAAACCTGGGAAGGACATATTGGCGCAAGGCGCTTCGGTAATTTCAGGGCTCACCATCGAAGACCTAAAGAACGGGGAAGAGCCTGGCCGCGTGCGACATATATCGGCCGCCGTCGAGCCCGCGGACATTCCCGGCGCGCGGCGCTCGGCATTTCCCAAGAAGATTACTCCGATGGCGGCAGCAACCGCGGACGCGCCGTTTAGTCATCCGGACTGGATTTTTGAGCCGAAGATGGACGGGATTCGTGCGATCGTTTTCAAGGACGGCACGAAAGTTCGACTCGTTACCCGCAACCATAACGACGTCTCGCGGCAGTATCCCGGAATAGCGAAGCTGTTTGCGGAACAGAATTGCGACGAAATGGTTGTGGACGGGGAGATCGTCGCTTTCGATGACAAATCCGTGCCTTCGTTTCACCAACTCCAGCAGCGAATGAACCTAACAGGGGATGCGGACATCGCTTCTGCCGAAGTGCGAATCCCGGTTTATTTTTTTGCGTTCGACCTTTTATATATGGACGGCAGCGATCTAACCGGCTGCGCCGTTGTCGACCGAAAGGCGATGCTGCGCCGCGCCATTTTGCCGAGCGCTCGCCTTTGCATTCTCGACGATTTTCCCGAAGCGGGCGAAGCGGCTTACAGGGCGCTTACGGCGCGTGGATTTGAGGGGGTCGTCGCGAAAAGGCGCAACAGCAAGTATGAGGCGGGAAAGCGAAGCCCGAACTGGCTGAAAATAAAATCGACACTTAGCGAGGAGTTTCTGATCGGCGGGTACAGCGTGGGGCTCGGAAGCCGGTCGTCTACGTTCGGAGCGCTGCTTCTCGGAACGCGCGAAGAAGACGGCTCTTTGCGTTATGTGGGGAACGTCGGTTCGGGATTTTCCGACAAGACCTTAGAACAATACTTGCCCGAATTGGAGAGACTTAAAACGAAGAAAACGCCGTTTTCAGCCGTGCCGCCATTGAAGACGCCGGCGACGTGGCTCGAACCAAAACTGGTGGCGGAAGTGAAATTTAACCAATGGACGCCGGATGGGCATTTGCGCGCGCCCGTATTCTTACGTATGAGACAAGACCTCGATCCCGAAGAACTGCTGCCGGCGGAGGTCGTCGAGGTGGAAAAGAGCCCGGAGCAATCGGCGGACGTCGTAGCGGATCTGGTTAAGCAAATCGACAGCGGGAAAAGGGACTTCTCCCTGCATTGCGAGGGCCATGAGATAGGCGTCTCCAATCCTGACAAAATCCTTTGGCCCGCCGGAGATGGGCAAAAAGGGTATTCGAAGAGGGATTTGCTTCGATATTTCGCACAAGTATCTCCCTATTTGCTCCCACACCTTGTCGACAGGCCGCTTACACTATCGAGATATCCGAACGGCATCGACGGCGGGATGTTTTTTCAAAAGCACTGGGAGCACAAGCTGCCGGATTTTGTGACTATCGTGCGGCTTTACTCCGAGCATGCGAACGAGGATCAGGAATACATCGCTTGCGACAACCTGCCGACGCTTTTATGGCTTGGACAATTAACGGATTTGGAGCTGCATCCGTGGACGTCCCGCACGAACACGGAGCCGGATGCGCACGATTTGCCGACCATCTTCGACGGATCGGCTGAAAATATCGACGAATCCGTGTTGAACTATCCGGATTATTTGCTTTTTGATATTGACCCTTATATCTATTCCGGGAAAGAAAAGGAGGGTGCCGAACCCGAATTCAACAAAGAGGCATTCGAGAAGGGGAGAGAGACGGCGTTTTGGGTTAAGGAACTGCTTGATTCGCTGAAGCTTGCCTCTTTCGTCAAGACGTCGGGGAAGACTGGCCTCCACATCTACGTGCCGATTCTGCGGCATTTTACCTACGATCAGGTCCGGCCCGCGGCAGCGACCTTGTGCAACTTTATTCTTCGAGCGCACCCTAAAGAAATAACCACCGACTGGGCGGTCAAGAAGCGGACGGGCAAGATATTCATGGACTACAATCAGAATTCGCGCGGAAAAACGCTGTCTTCGATCTATTCGCCGCGCGCCCTGCCGCACGCGCCAGTGTCGATGCCCGTGTCGTGGGAGGAGTTGAAGAAAATCACGCCAACAGACTTTACGCTGACGACGGTGCCGGAAATTCTGAAAAAGCACGGGGATCCATGGGCCAAGATTCTGGAAGCTAAGAACGACCTCAAGGGAATGCTTGGCTAAATTACTTTGGCCTGCGTGAGTGGCTGGACTTGAATTCAAGTATGATCGGCGTACCTTCCATCGGGAAAACTTTCCTAATGGCGTTTTCAAGGTATCTCTGGTAGCTAAAATGAACACGTTTAGGGTCGTTGCAGAAAATGACGAATTTCGGCGGGGCTGTGGCCGACTGCGTCGCATAATAAACCCTTAATGGCCTTCCTTTTGAAGAATAGGGCCTCTCGTAAACGGCGTCGCGGATGATGGTGTTCAGCGAAGCGGTAGAAATGCGGAAATTGTAGGCGTCCAGGGCTTCGTTGCACGTATCGAGCAGCGCCTCCAGTCCGGTTCCCGACTTTGCACTTGTAAAAGCGATCGGTGCATAGGAGAGCGATGGAAATTCTGCTCGGACTTGAGCGGCGAAGCCCTTTTTCGGAGCGGATCGATGGCGCGGGCGTCCGTCGGGTGGCTCGATCAGGTCCCATTTATTTACTGCGAAAACGCAGGCTTTATTAGCGACGAGACCGGCGGCGGCGATTCGCTTGTCGCCGTCCGTCAAACCCTCGTTTCCGTCGATCACGACGAGAGCCAAAGTCGCGCGCTCCATCGCCCTTGTGGACCGAAGCGCCATGTAAAATTCAACGGTCCCTTGCACCTTGCCGGGTCTTCGCAAACCGGCGGTATCGACAAGGACAATGCGCTCGCCTTTGTAATTAATTTCCGTGTCCACGGAGTCGCGGGTCGTCCCGGGGATGTCGCTGACGATGGCCCGGTTTTCGCCGGTTAATGCGTTGAGGAGGGACGATTTGCCCACGTTCGGCCTGCCTAAAATGGCGATGCGCGCGCCCGCTTCCTGGAATTCTTCTTCCTCAGCATTTTCCGGCAGGGCGTCGACCGCGATGTCCAAAACGTCGGCGACGCCACGGCCATGGAGGGCGCTGATAGGATAAACGTCGCCCAAGCCGAGCGCGTAAAAGTCCGAAGCCCAAGTGTCCCGGTCGGCGTTGTCCGATTTGTTTACAGCGAGAATGAGCGGCTTGCTGATCGCGCGCAACTCGTCGGCCAACTCCCGGTCCGCTGCGGTCACGCCGTCGACGGCATCGACCACCATGAGGACGACGTCGGCCTCGGACAGGGCGATCTCAGCTTGGACTCGGATCTGCTCGATAAGCGGGTCGTCATCGAGGAAAAGGATGCCTCCCGTGTCGATGAGTTCGAATTTCTTATCGGCCCATTCGCATTCGTGATAAATGCGGTCGCGCGTGATGCCGGGCTTGTGCTGCACGACGGCCACGCGCCTTCCGATAAGGCGATTAAAGAGAGTGGATTTGCCTACGTTCGGCCGGCCGACGATGACTAGCCGGGGAAGGTTTCTTGTATGAATCGGCGCCGTAGGCGCCCGCTGACTGGACGTTTTGCTTGTTCTCGACATAGTAACTTCCCATCAGCATCCCGACAGAAGCCATTATTGCAGGAAACTAGCTTCTCGGAACGGATAGACTCAAGAGGTTAGGAACGAACCGGACCGTTTTGGAAGATTTTTGGTACCAACTGACTCACTTCGACAGACCCACCCTGCTTCAGGTTGTCGATGTGGCCATCGTCGCGTATCTCGTCTACCGGCTGCTCCTTATGGTCCGTGGATCGCGGGCATGGCGGATTATCGGTGGCATCGTGATCTACCTGCTGTTGTGGTTCGTAAGCGACATTCTTCAGCTTAGGACCATCCATTTCATCTTGGATCGGGCATTGATCCTGGGTCCGGTGGCGCTCGTCATCCTGCTCCTCCCCGAACTTAGGAGCGCTCTTGAAGGCTTCGGCAAGCTGGGATTTTGGCCCGAACGCCTGGCTGGAGGCGAGGATTTCACCACGATGGATACCGTCGATGCGATTGTGGACGCCGTGACCGAGTTCAGCGCGTCGGCCACGGGCGCGCTGATCGTAATCGAGCGAAGCAAGAAAATGCCGGAGATCGAGCAGAGCGGTGTGCGGCTCAATGGCGAGGTTACGGCTCCGCTTCTACAATCCATTTTTTACGGGGCCAACCCGCTGCACGACGGGGCCGTGATGGTCCGTGGGAATTCGATCGTCGCCGCAGCGTGCCAGCTGCCGTTGACGGATCAGCCGCTTAAGCCTCACATGCACATGCGCCACCGGGCCGCGGCGGGCGCGACGGATGGCTCCGATGCCATTTCCGTGGTGGTTTCGGAGGAGCGGGGGCATATTTCCGTTGCACTCGATGGCAGGATTCGCGAAGACGTAACGCCGGCGCAGCTTCGCGACCTTTTGAAGTCGCTCCTCAATACGGGCCAAAGAGAGTCGCCGTTTGGCCGTATGGTTAAGAAAAAGGTTCAGGAAGATGAAACGGCTTCTGTTGGCTAATCTCCCGGAGAAGCTCGCTGCGATCGCGATCGCTATCTTGCTTTGGCAAATTGTCTTGAGAATCGAGCAGCCGACCAGTTCGTTGGCTTTCGAGAACGTGCCGGTGGCCTATCGCGAGCCGGCAGGCGGACTCGTCGCGACCGAACGGACCACGAGAATCCACGTCGATGCGCGGGTGCTCCTGCCTTCTGTCGCCAGGATCGACAAGAGCGACATCTCTGCGATCGTCGACTTGAGCCATGCAAAAGTTGGGCGTGCGCGCTACCCGGTGAAGGTCGTCTACACGGGGCCGGCCGATGTAAGCGTCGAACTTGAGGCGCGCCCCAGGGAAGTCGAGGTTGTCGTCGAACAATGGGTGCAGCGGGAACTCGAGGTGCATCCCATGACCACGGGTGCATGGGATCTCTACCGCCCCGGCCCGATCACCGTTACGCCGCCGAAAGTGAGAATATCCGGGCCGGAAGGTCGGCTCGCGCTCGCCACGGAAGCGCGCGTCGAGGTAAATCTCACCAACGTCGAGCCGGGATCGTCTTCGCAGGCGCCCGTTCAGGTTTTGACCGAAACCGGGAAGCCGCTGGAAGTGACCGTCGATCCCTCCACTGTGACGGTTCGCGTCAAGGCCGTTGCCCTGCCGCCTTCGAAGAACGTTCTCGTGCAGCCGAACTGGTTGGGGAACCCCAGATTTGGATACGAGATCATCGGATACGAAATAACTCCGAATCAGATTCGCATCGAAGGGCCGGCGGAGGCCCTGGCCAATTTGCTATCGGTCCAGACCGCCGGCATCGATATCGAAGGAATAGATTCGGACCAGACCCGCTCCGTTACTCTATCGCTGCCGACCGGCGTTCGCTCGATCACGGCGTCTGTCCGCGTCCGGATAACCATTGCGAAGCGGCCCATCGAGCCTTCTCAAGACCAATGACCGAAATCCGCACGATAAAGATGACCGAATGCGAAGAGTTCCTTCGCCTTCTCTGCCGCGTATTTTCGCTCGATTATCGCCGCGCTCGGTCGGCTTTCACGAAAGAGCCGATGTTCGACCTCGACCGAAAGTGGGCCGTATTCCAAGACGGCAAAATCGTGAGCGTTCTTACGACCGTGCCGGTGTTGTTCGGCGATGGCAGAGGGATCGGGATCGCCGGCGTCGCGACCGCCCAAGAATGCCGCGGGCGCAACTTGGCAACGGATTTGCTGCAAGAAGTGCTTCAACAAAGCGAGCAGCGGGGCGAGGGGAGGGCGCTGCTGTTCGCAATGAAAGAGAGTCTTTATGAAAGGAGCGGTTTCAGGGTGCTGGACGACGTGGTTTCCCAGCCGCTGCCTCCCGGGCACGTGAACGGCGAGCCCGAGCTCATCGACCGCGACTCCGTCCGAAAGCTCTATGAAGCATGGTCCGAGGCCGATCCCCTTCGCCTTCGCCGGGACGATCTTCGGTGGGACCATTGGAGTTGGAACCTGAAGTCGCCCTACCGGGCCGGAAACGGGTACGTATGCCACGAGTCGGGGCGCCTTCGCGAGGCTCTTCCGAAATTTCAATGGGCGCCGACGGCGGAGACAATCGAATGGTTCGGCTTGCGCAAGCTCGGTGAGGACTTGGGGATCGTCTTCGACGATGCGAAAATGGAAATGCGGCTTATGGGCAGAGGTTTCGATAATGCGCCGCAAATGTTTATGACGGATCAGTTTTAGCGACTGGTAAGATTTGCGCAACCCACGTGCCTCAGCCGGACAGACTCGCCAGCCTGCGCGCCCTGCGCACCGCCAATTTGGATTTGGCGTTCGCCACGGCGTTCGCGGCTCTGGTAGGCGGCAATTTCCAGCAAGCTTTCGCGCTGGAGCTGGGCGCTACTCCGCGCATTTTGGCGCTACTCGCTGCCTTGCCCGCGATTATCGGCGTTTTGCAAATACCGGGGAGCGCGGTGGGGGAGCATTTTCGGAGCTATAAATCGTTCGTCGCCGTCGGAGCTTTCCTTTGGCGCTTTTCGTGGGTGCCGATCGTACTCCTTCCTTTGGCTCCGGCCTATTTGCCGCGCCTCGGTATTCTTATCGCGGTGTCCGTTTTCTCGGCGGTCGCCATTTTTCTGGTGCAGGCGACGTACAATGCATGGCTTAGCTTTCTCGTTCCCGAATCGCATCGAGGCTGGTACTTTTCGAGAAGGATTGCGCTGGCGACCGTCGTGGGCGCCGCCGTTGGATTTCCCGCTAGCCTCGCTCTCGACTGGATGGATCGTCACGACGATTTTACGCTGGGACTTTCCATCATTTTCGGATGTGGAATTGCCTGTGCTGCCGTCAGCTATTTCTTTTACACGCGGATGCCCGATACGCGCCGTGACGAAGAAGTCCGGGCGTCCGCAATGGACAGCTTGCGATCCTTGGCGAAGCCGATGCGGGATCGGAAGTTTATCGGCCTTTTAGCCTTCCTGGTCGTATTCGTTTTCGGTCAAACGCTGGCATCTCCGTTCTTCTTTCCTTACGGCAGACAGGTGCTAAAGCTCGATTTTCTGCAATTGCAAGTGTTCGCGGGATTTCACGCTGTGGCCAGTTTGCTGTCTGCGGGAATGTGGGGTTATTTTAGCGACAAATACGGCAACCGGCCCGTGCTTTTTATTTCGGGCCTTCTGCTGTGCCTGGGGCCGTTCGGTTGGGCTCTTTGCAACCAGGGCCTCGGAAATTGGAATATGGCGATCCTAATCGTGGCGCATATTTCCGCGGGTTTTTCGTGGACCGGCGTCGCGGTGGCGCAGGGCAATATTATTCTTGCGAATTCTCCTCCCGAGTTGCGCGCGCAGGCTATCGGACTTTCCCAGGCGGTTATCGCGGGGGTCAGTTTTCTCGGACAGATCGTCGGCGGTGAGTTCATGCAGAGGACGGTGGCGTTTTTGTCGCCCGAAATGCGCTACCAGTGGCTCTTCGTAATTAACGGCGTCGTTCGAATCGGCGCGGTCGGAATGCTGTTTTTCGTGAAGGACGCGGCGCCGACGAGCATTCGCGGGTTTCTTGGCCAAATTGCGCGCATCCGGCCCAAAGGCGTGATGGCGATGCGCAAGCTTGCGGGCGCCGAAACGGTTCCTCAACGCGAGAGCGCGATCCGTCAATTGGGAACGAGCGGAATGACGATGGCGGAGACGGAGTTAACTCGGCTGCTGGTCGACCCGTCCCCTCGGATTCGACGAGAGGCCGCCGATGCTCTCGCGAAGATGGGAAGCGACCCGTCGGTCGAAGCCCTCGTCGAGCTCGTTGAAAATCATCCTCTCCTCGTAGAGGAGGAGATGATCGATGCCCTTGCCTCCATAGGCGGCCGCCGGGCCGTGTCGCCGCTGATTGCGCTGCTCGAAAACCCGTCGTCGGCCCTGCGCCGCGCGAGCGCAAGAGCTCTCGGCAAGCTTCGGTCGCCCACTGCTCTGCAGGCCTTGATCGCAGCTGCTCGAAATCCTGACGATGCCGAACTTAGGCGCGCGGCCGTTCGAGCACTGCGGCAAATCGGCGATCCCTCTTGCGCGCCCGTTATCCAAGAGGCGCTCGGCGATCCTTATCCCTCCGTGCGGATCGCGGCGGCCGAGGCGTGCGCCGATTTGTCGCTGGCCGAGTGCGCGCCGATGCTGAGGCAGATTCTGCGAAACGGCTACGATGAAATCGCACCGGAGGCGGCGTACGCATTGTCAATCGTGGGAAATTCTGACGATGCGGGCGCCGTGCTCGACGCCGCGGCAAAGATGGGAAGCGTCGTGGGGGGCAAACGCTGCCTATTGGGGGCGGCGCGACTGTTTGGTTGTGAAGACCGCTTTTATCGTCTCCTGATGGCAGATCCCGTCGCGAAAGATCAGGCGCTCTTGCATTGGTCGGGGGCGAACATCCATTTCAAAAGGTCATTGTCGCTCTTTCATAAAGGGGATGATCAGGGCGCGCTCAAACATTTGCGCAAGCACTTTCCGGACAAGCGCATCGCGCTCGTCTCGGAGCACCTTCCCCCCGATGGATTCCTGCTTGCCGCCTCGATCCTGCGAGCCTAAGCGGTATCCTTTGCATCATGCGCGCTTGGTGGCGACGGGTCCGCCCGGGCGTCCTTTCCTCCCTGATTTATATTCTTGTCCGGATAATCGGCTTTACTCTTCGCCTGCGAGCTGAGGGGGAGGAAGTTCTCGACACGCCGGGAGGCAAAATCGTCTCGGGCTGGCATGGCCGCTCGTTCCTTGCGCCCTTGCGATGGGGAAGACGCGGGTGGTGGGTTTTAGTTAGCCATTCGCGCGACGGCGAAATAATGGCGCGTCTTTTTCAGAAATTCGGATTTCGCGTGGTTCGAGGCTCGACGGGAAAGGGTGGAGCAAGGGCTGCTATCGAATGCGCGCGGGCGCTGCGCGAGGGCGGGACGCTGATTTATTCGCCAGACGGGCCACAGGGGCCGACGCATATCGTCCAGGCTGGAATTATGTGGCTTGCCCAACACGGGAACGCGGCGATAATTCCGGCAGCCGCCGTAGCGCGGCCGCGAAAATTGGCGAGCAGTTGGGACAGCTATCAAATTCCTCTGCCATTCGGGAGGGGGTTGCTGGCACTCGGTTCGCCAATATTCGTTCCCAAAGATATTTCCGATAGCGAAGTAGAGGAGCTTCGCCTTAAAGTTCAGAACGCGATGAACTCAATCGAGGATCAATCCGAAAGGGATCTGGGCTACATGCCATGATTTGGCTGCTATATAATATCGCGATATTTGTTACGTCGCCAATTTGGCTTCTTTGGATGTATTTTCGGGCCAAGAAGCGCAAGCAGCCGCCGATTTGGAAGGAACGATGGGGCGATTACGATATACCGAGAAAGAAAGATCGGAAACGCATTTGGTTCCATGCCGTCAGCGTCGGCGAAGTGTTCGCGGCCAGGCCAATAATCGGCGAATTAAGGGAACTGCTGCCGGATCATGAAATTATCATGACGTGCACGACCAGCACCGGCCATTCGGTTGCCGAGCCTCTGGTTGGAAAAAGCATCGATTACCTTTTCTATTTTCCGATTGAGTTTCCAAGATGCTGCGTCGCGGCAATGACGCAGGTCG
>DASSBY010000210.1:0-2694 GCA_035698285.1 Fimbriimonadales bacterium
CGCCCAAAGTGTGGTAAACCCAGGTTCGGTTAAAGCGTCCTTACCAATAGCAATGGAAAACGAATCCCGATCGCTGCAGCTCCTCAAGGAGCTTGTCGAAATGGTGCCCGAGGGCAACCAGCGGCTGAGGAATTACCTTGCCGCCTTGGAGCAGTCCCTGCGCGATGACGACAAGGAGTCCGACCGGCTTCGCCAGTCCATTGCCGAGTACGAGGAGGCTTACGAAAAGCTGACGTCGCCGGCGAACCGCACAGGAGTCCTTCTGAAGACGCTCGATGACGGGATTGCCCTTATTGCCATTGGTGACAGCGAGTTCGTCGTATCGGCGGACCCGAAGATTCCGGAGGACGAATTGACTCCGGGCGCCCGCGTAAAGGTGAATGACACCTACGCGATTGTCGGCACACTTCCTCCCCATCCGGGCGGGCAGGTCCTGAAGGTTGCGGAAGTTTTAGGTGACGACAGGCTCCGAGTGAGCCAGGATTCTCAGGGCACGGTTTCTCGCGTGGTTCATCGCGGGCAGGGATTGCAAGAAGCTCCGATTAAGGCGGGCGACGAGGTTAGGATCGAGCCGAACTTCAAAGTCGCGCTGGAGCATTTTCCCCAGACCGAAACGCAGGAATATTTCTACGAGGAAGTCCCGGAAATTAAATGGGCGGACGTCGGCGGACAGCAAGATGCAATACAACTGATCCGCGACACGATCGAGCACCCGCTGCTATACCCGGAAATTTACGAAAAATTCGGCAAGGAGCCCATCAAGGGAATTCTTTTGTACGGCCCTCCGGGATGCGGCAAGACGTTGATCGGAAAAGCTACGGCGCACAATCTCGCAAAGGAATACAGCAAGCGCCAGGGCAAAGAAGTAAAAGAATACTTTATGTCTATAAGCGGGCCAAAGATCCTCAATATGTGGCTTGGTGAAACGGAAAGGATGGTTCGCGAGATTTTCCAAGTTGCGAGAGAGCGAGCCAAGGAAGGACGGCTCGTGTTTATTTTCTTCGACGAGGCGGACAGCGTTTTGCGAACGCGGTCGAGCGGAAAATGGCTTAATATCAGCAATACCGTCGTGCCGCAATTTTGCGCCGAACTCGATGGTTTGGTTTCGCTCGAGAACGTGGTCGTTATGCTCACAAGTAACCGGCCGGACTATATCGACCCCGCCGTCTTGCGACCCGAAAGGATCGACCGTAAAGTAAAAATAAGCCGGCCCGACCAAGACGCAACGCGGGAGATATTCAATATTTACTTGAATGACAAGGTTCCCCTCGACCCTGATGCGCTTGCGGCCGAAGGTGGCGACGCGGAAGCCTTACGCAGCTGCCTCGTTGATACAGCGGTGGCATACCTTTGGCGAGGCAGCCATGAGACAGAGTTTCTGCGGCTTTTCCTAAGGAACGGAAGCATGGAGACTCTTTATTGGCGCGACCTAGTGAGCGGCGCGCTTATCAGTTCCGTCGTGGACAGGGCGAAAGACCTCGCCATCAAGAGAGCGATCGCCGACCCCCAATCGGACCATGGGATCCGTATCGACGATCTAAAAACCGCGATCGCGGCTGAATATCGGGAAAATGAAATCTTCCCCAAATCGGACTCGCAGGAAGATTGGCTGATGTTGCTAGATCGCGACGAGGAAAATGTCGTCTCGGTAAAGCCGATCCGCCCGCTCGATTCTTCAACTCACGACCGAGTAATTTAGCTACCAAAGTATTGCAGCGATGACGAGGACGGCCAGGCATAGGACGATCACGGCGAATGTCATCGCTTTTTCCTGCTTGCTCATTGAAAATTGATCCCGGTTCGCGATAACGACGGCAGCGCCAACTGGCACGAGAGCCGGCAGGGCGCCAAGCGGTAGTCCAAAGAGCTGCTTATCCCCCCAAAAAACTACGATCGACAAATATATCGCAAGGGCCGGGATGACCCAATAGAGCGTCTCCTTGGCCCGCATACCGAATTTGAAGATCGCGTAGAAGAACATGCCGAGAAAGAGGAAATCTGCCGGTCCCATTTGCGCCATCGGCAAGGCTGTTCCGGCTTTCGGCACTTGTATCGCGACTGCGTCGAAAATCGGTCGAATCTTCTCGCTGTGCATGGCGATTTTCACCGTGCCGACCGGCGCAAACACCGCAAGGATATCCACGGTGGCGAGAACCATCGCTATCGGCGGAAGGAGATTTCTATCTTTGACAAGACCCGCAACCAAGAAACCGAGCGCCATCGGCCAGCCGATTCTCGCAAGCTGCGCGATTCCTGTGGTCTCTGGCGTTGGCGGGATCTTCGCAAGCAGGAGAGCGCCGAGCACGGCAAGGCAGCCGGCCAATACGCAAACGGACGTAGTCGGCTTCCACTGCATCCGGCCCCCCAGATACAGTCCAACAATGGGTAGGCCAACGAAAGCGACGGTTGCCAAGAATGACGCCAAGAACAATCGTTCAAGGGGAATCGGCGAGCGCGCGTTGATCGCCCAGATCGCGAAATAGGCGGCTGCGGCTGCGATCAGCGGCAGGCCCGAGCGTTTCACCATGAGGCGAATCGTTGCATATTCCGAACCTGGCAAAGCCATAATGCACCAGATGGCGGCAATCGGCCTTGAAGGCGGCGACGTAAAACGGACCCTCGGGCGCATGGCGCACGAGGTCCTCGAGCATAACAAGGGCCCGAAACACCTGGTCGTCGTCGGAGTTCTCAAGA
>DASSBY010000211.1:0-17316 GCA_035698285.1 Fimbriimonadales bacterium
GCGCCCGGCGATCTTTCCGAAAACGACGTCAATCACACTTGGGATTCTGGAGAGATGAGAAGCTACTATCCGTCGGGCGCCGTTCACGCCGTCTACTCGGATTTACATTTGTTTGTGACCAACTGCAACCAGCGGCCCGCAAAGCGCCGGGAGAGCCGTTAGTAAAGATCGGCTCCAAATCAAGGAATAGGAATTCGCAGCCCATCGCAGGACAGCGCCACACCCTTGGGCAGCTTGGCCGACCATTGGGCGTAGTCGTAGTCGTGGTTGAGATGGGTTAGGAACGCTCGCTGCGGCGCGAGCTCGGCGATCACGGCGAGAGCCTTCTCGAGATGAAAGTGCGTTGGGTGCGGCCTAAGGCGCGTGGCGTCGAGGACGAGGGTTTCGATGCCCCTTAGCCGCTCCATCGCCGACGGGGGAATTTCATTCACGTCCGTGAGGTATGCGAAGCCGCGAACCTTGACGGCCAGGACGGGCAGTTTTCCGTGGAGAATCTCGAAGAGCTCGATCTCGCCCAGTCTATCGGGCGCCTCATGCCCTTCGAAGACGGGTACGCCTCCGCCGACCTGTTCCGGAGTGTGAAAAGCGTAAGGCACGATCGCGCGGAGCGTGTCCAAGACTTTCGGCTGTGCGTAGATGGGCAGCGGTTTTCGGTTTATGTCGTTGAATCGGCGCAGATCGTCGATTCCCATGATATGGTCGGCGTGGGCATGCGTGAAGATGACTCGGTCGACCTTGGAAATCCGCTCCCGGCAAAGCTGCAGCCTTAGCTCGGGCGGGGTGTCGATTAGGGTGCCGTCCAGGTAGATAGCCGAGCGGGTTCGCTTGTTGCGCGGGTCTTCGCTAAGGCAAACGGCGCAGTCGCAGCCTATCATCGGAACGCCGTGGCTCGTCCCACATCCCAGGACGACAGCGTCCTCGATGCGCATCTTCAGGGCTTACGCTTCAAGACGAAAGCTGCGACGAGGGCGGCCGGTATTTCGGTGTAGGACGAGATGCGCTCGAGGCAGCGCGAAAAGTTGCGCTCGTCGTCATCGTCCATCGCGGCGGCTGCGCGCGTTTCGGCGCAGGCGTCGGCGGCGTTCAGAAGGAACTGGGCGCGAACCTGGGGCAGGGCCTTGCTTTCCAGCTTGCCGAAATCGCGTCCGAGTTGCTCATAGAGCGCGTCCCAGGCGGTCGCCTGGCGCCTGCTCTTCTTGGCGCGCTCGGCAGCCTCCTTTGTAAGGCGATCCGTCTCGTTCTTACGGCGCTTGATCGCCTCCCAATGGTTGATGGTAATGCCGTCGATAACCTCCAGGGCGATTGGCCGGCCGATCCTTCTGGAGAGCTCCTGCTCGATAATTCGGCGCACGTTGGAGGTTTGCAAATGGCCGCGGGATTCGGGCTCCTTTTCGGAAATGCCGAGCACAAAGACGCCATCCTCAAGGGTTATGGGGATGGCTACGTTCAGGGCGGTCCAAACGCCAACGCCGGTTACCTGCTTTTTGATGTTCTCGACGGAGGCGTTCCACACATCGTAAAAATCGGTCACTTCCAGCGATTATGGCAGAAGAAGTATGCTACCGGCATCATGGATCCTTACCTTGTGCGCGCTTTGGAAATGACGCCACGGCTGGCGGAGCGTGAGATTCGCGCTGCCGGCGCCGACTTCGACGCCCGGCCCGATCCCGACCGGTTTTCGATGAGAGAAGTTATCGCGCATCTCGCCGACTGGGAGCCGATTATGCTAACGCGGATAAAGACCGGCGTCGAAAAGCCCGGCGCGGATATCTTGGCATTCGATGAAGGGCAGATGGCGGTCGACCACAATTACTCAGCCACGAATCCGATTGAACGGATCGGGGCGTGGAAGCAGCTTCGCTCGGAAACGATCGATTATATCAAGGGGCTATCGGAGGACGATTTTTTGAAGCCTGTGATGCATCCGGAGCGTGGCAGGATGCTTGTTGGCGATATTGCGCATATGCTCGTCTCGCATGATATTTATCATTTGGAGCAGTTGGCTACGATGAGCCACGAGCGGGCTATCGATACTTGGTAGAAGTAAAACGTATCGTACGGGATGGTCTCGTTGGATTTTTGCTGGTTTTGCAAAGAATTGCTTTAGTCGATTTTTATGCGACACCTGCCGACAGCTGGCAATCGGCAGGTCGGACGGGTTGGACTTGTCCGACCTGCCTAACAGCCAATTTACAATTTCAGATCCACGATTCCGCTGATGCCTACGCCGGGAACGCGGCGGATGTTTTCCACTACGTTTTTGGATTCCACTGGAATCATCGCTTTTAGGCGGACGGTGCCGGCGAATTTGGTTTCGACTTGCGCAACCGCTTTCACCTTCTGAACGGCAGATTTGGGACCCATCACCTGGACCGCGCCAACATATTTGCCCTGGCCAACGGATAAGATCGGCACGACCTTCGTCATCTGCGCCTCGTCGCTCTTGAAGCCCTGCACCGTGTTGAATGCCTTGTTGATATCGGGGCCAAACCGGTCTACCACGAGGCCAACTCCGCCGATTTTGAGCAGGTCCGTGATGATGTCCCCGAAAAGAGCTGCGCCGGCTGTTCCCATGATGCCGACCGCCGCGATCGATGCCAATATCAAGTTCGATTTCTTAGTCATAACTGTTCTCCGGGCCGGGGCCCTCGAAAGACAGACGCCCGGTGCGCCGCTTCGGTTCCTCCGTGCCTCGAGTACAATTTACCCATGGATTCGCGACCGGCACTCGTCGGGATGTCGCGCCTCGAGCTTGCCGAACTGTTTCCGGGCGATCCGTTAGCGGCCGTTCGCGCGCGCCAGGTTGCCGACTGGGTTTACAAGAAAGGCGCTGAATCCATCTCCGAAATGACCGATATTCCAGCGGCGGATCGGCGCAGGCTGGAAGAGAGCCATGTGGTCGACGACCTGCGCATCGTCCGAGAGCGGCGAAGCTCCGACGGTGTTGTCAAGCTGCTCGTCGACATTGGCGATGCCCAAGCGTTCGAATGCGTTTTGCTGCCGTTCGATGACCGTGTGAGCTGCTGCATAAGCACGCAGGTGGGATGCGCCATGGGCTGCGAGTTCTGCGCCACGGGCCTGAGCGGATTCGACCGCAACCTTACGCCGGGCGAAATTGCAGCGCAGTATCTGTTGCTGCAACGGTTTTCGGAACGCCGCATCAGCCACGTTGTTTACATGGGTATGGGTGAGCCGCTGCACAACTACGATTCCGTCGTCAAGTCGCTTCATCTGCTCAATGAGGAAGTCGGGCTCAGCTACCGGCACCTTACGGTTTCCACGGTTGGGCTCGTACCGCAGATCGACCGCCTTGCCAAGGAGCGGCTGCCGATCCATTTGGCGATTTCGCTGCATTCTCCGCTCGACGAAGTTCGAGGTCCGCTCATGCCTATCAACAAACGCTGGCCGGTTCGCGAGCTTATGGACGCATGCCGGCGGTATGCCAAGGCAACTGGGCGCAAAATTACGTTCGAATACCTTTTGATCGACCACGTTACCGATAGGCTGGGACAGGCCGAGGCGCTGGCGAAGCTGGTTGTAGGATTACCGTGTCTTGTCAATCTGATCCCGTTCAATTACGTCGACACGCGGCTTGGCCTAAAGCGTCCCTCAAACAATCGGGTTCGGGCTTTCAAGCAGGCTCTCGAAAATCGCGGAGTGAACGTATCGCAACGCATGGAGCGCGGGCAAGACATCGCTGCGGCATGCGGGCAGCTTAGAGGGGAGCACGAGGGGCGAATTCGGCGGAGGGGTTTATCAGAACTGCCGCTATCGCGCTAGCCTTAGCGGTTTGCTTCGGGTGCGGGCGTGTAGAGCCACCCCCCAAGGAAACTCCCAAGCCGGCTCCATTGCCGCGTGTGGGGATCGGCTCGCGAGGGGCGATTCTGAGGGCGAGCAAAGATGGAAAGCTGCTTTGGGAGGTGAAATCCGAACAAGCCGACTTCAAAATTGATCCAAAAGGCGACTCGGCGGAGATGAAAGGCGTGGAGGCAACGCTTTACGAACAAGGGGTTCCGTCGATGAAACTTACGGCTCCGTTCGGAAACGCAAATGAGGCTACGGGGAGGCTATCGCTGCGCGGCGGAGTCAAGGCGGCCTCGACAGACGGCCACACGCTGCTTACCTGTGACAGAATCGCATGGGCACGCGAGGACCGGGTTCTCGTGGCCAATGGGCACGTCTCCGGAGTAACGAGCGGCATCAGCATCGGTCCTGCGGAGACGGTCCGCGCTCGGTTTGAGTCGAAAGGAAAAGAAATGAACACCACAACAGCGTCCTTGGTTCTCGTGTCCCTCCTCGCACAGGGGCAATCGATCCACTACCGCGATCGCGCGGGAAATATGGATGTTACGGCGAAAAAGTTTGAAATAAAACGGGATGAGAAAGCCAGTGTTTACCGTTTCATCGGTACCGGGCCGTTTGTGGCGAAGTGGCTAAAGCAAGGGCTCGAGACGAGGGGCGACAAGATGGAGGGAACGCTGCAGCCCGTCGGGGACAGCTACGAACTGCAGGCCGGATCTTTTTCCGGGAACGTCGAGGCGCACTTGAAGGCGGACACCGGCAATTTCGACCTGACCGGAATTTCGGTGTGGACGATCGAACGATCGCAGGACGGCAAGCTTTGGAACTTCACGGGGGACGGTGCGCCGTTCGTTGGAAAGCTGCGCAACGACGAGATCGTCATTACCGGGCATCACGTTACGGGAACCGCGACGCGGTTGACTGGCGGCGGGATCAATACGGAATGGCGCACGGCAGTTTTTTCCGGTGGCGTGAAGGCTGTGATCAAGCAATTGGACAAGAAAACCGGAAAAAGCTATACGATTACGGCGAGTGCGCCGACCGTTACGCTTAACCGCGAGGCTGCGACCGCGGTTATGAGCGGCGGGGTTACGGCCTCGGGCGATCACCCGGCGCTCGGGCCTGGCGGTGGCGAAATCACGGCGGGCAAGGTTACCCTCGAGTTCGATAAGGAGATGCGAACCGTCAAGAATCTAACGATGGAGAGCGATTAGGAGTGATCATCCGGGCCGAAGGATTGGCCAAGCAATACCGCGGAAGGAAGGTAGTCGACGGAGTCTCGGTGGAAATCGAGACCGGGAAGGTCGTGGGCCTTTTAGGGCCGAACGGCGCGGGCAAGACGACGACTTTCTACATGATAACCGGCCTTGTGAAGCCGCTCACCGGTCGAGTCTTCTTGGACAAGACCGAGGTGACGCGCTGGCCGATGTACAAGCGAGCGCGCTCGGGCATCGGCTACCTGCCGCAAGAGGCTTCGGTTTTTCGGCGGCTATCGGTCGAGGACAATCTCAAGCTCGTTTTGGAGCTGCATGGCGTTTTTGGCAAGGAGCAAAAATCGAAGATCGAATCGCTCTTAACCGAATTGCACATGTGGGACAGGCGGAATAGCCTTGGGAGCACACTTTCCGGGGGCGAACGACGCCGCGTTGAAATAGCTCGCGCACTTGCGACGGATCCGAAATTTATTTTGCTGGATGAGCCGTTTACGGGAATCGATCCGCGAACGATCGAAGAGCTCCAGGAAATAATTCACGACCTTCGCGACCGCGGAATCGGCATTCTGATTACGGACCACAACGTCGGCGCGACGCTTAATATAACGGACTGGAATTATATTCTCATCGAAGGAAGAATAACGCAGGAGGGCGATCGGAACACGATCGTCAACGATCCGGAAGTCAAGAAGTTTTATCTTGGAGAGCGGTTCGAATAGATGACTCGCCTCCTGGACCGGCTGGTTTACAAGGAAATGATCGGGCCGTGGCTTTTCGGCGTGATGATGTTTTCCGTCGTCCTAATGGCAGGGACTTATTTATTCCGGTTGACGGATTTTTTGGTAAAAGGCGTTGGCCCATCAGACGTAATGCGATTGGGGATGCTCTATCTTCCGTCTTTGGTGGCGAAGACGCTGCCTATGGCCGTCCTTCTCGCTGCGCTGCTCGCTTTCGCGAGACTGTCCAACGATTCCGAAATTATCGCCGCGCAAACCGGGGGCGCCAGCATTTTTCGAATCGTGCTGCCCGTTTTTGTTTTCGGCCTTTTCGTCGCGGGGATTGCGTTTGTGTTTGGCGAATATGTTGTGCCCAACGCGACGAGCCAGGCGTCGCAGCTGCTGAAAAATATCCAAAAGGGGCTCGGCCAGGCGTCCCAGCCTTTCACACGCACGCTTTACGGGCAAAACGGCGCCATTTTGGGGCAGCTCGCGGCGCTCGATATCAACTTTTCGACGGGGACGATGTCTGACGCGACGATCATCTGGTTCGGCGGAGAACATGAGCCGCAGGCATGGCTCTATTCGCGCGAGCTTTATTATGTTCCCGGAAAATCGTGGCAGGCGAGGGGTGGGTCGATTTTCGAGAAAAAGCCAGACGGCGTAATCGTCGAACATGAGTTTATGGAGTCCGGCCCGCTGAAGGAATGGGGAGAGGCGCTGGACTTTTCGCCGTCGTCCGCGATGGCGGACCAGATGACGGACAACGATTCCCTTTCCATGTCACAGCTGCGCGGCCAAATCAAGAAGATGGAAGCCGTTCCGAAGAAGGATGAGGAAACGATGCGCAAGATCCGCGACCGCGAGGTGGGTTATTGGTCAAAGGTCACATTTCCGCTAACGGCGGTCGTTTTCGCTTTAGTTGGGGCCCCGGTTAGCATTCGGCGCGTGCGCCAAAGCGCGGGGATCGGGGTAGGAATCAGCATCGCCATAATTTTCGCATACTATCTTTTGCACAGCTATATGACCGTCTTAGCCAAGGGCGGCTCGGTAAACCCAGCGGTGAGCACATTTTTCCCACTACTCGTCGGCTTCGGCATTGCCGTAGCTCTTTTGATCAGGAAGAACCACTAATGACCTCTCCACAAATCCTCCTACTATTCGTCCTGATGGGGGGCCTTATCGCCTATTTAGGAGATTGGCTCGGCAGGAAAATGGGCAAAAAGCGGCTGCGTATCGCAGGACTTCGCCCACGGCACACGGCGACCGTCTTTACCGTCGGGATGGGAATGCTTATTCCGGTGGCGACGACTTATGGACTGATCACCAACAGCGCATCGGTTCGTCAATGGCTGACGGAGGGACCGCAGCTTGCAAGGGAGCGAGATTTGTTAGAGAAGCAGATCGAGGCGAGCAGCATCGAGGCAAAGAAGTTAAAGAATGAGGCGGACGCTCAGCGGCAGAGAATTATCTCGGTGCAGAAAAGCCGGAAGGACGCGGAAAACGATCGAGATTCGGCGTTTGAGCAGCGCGATACAGCGCGATCGCAAGCGGGAGAAGCTCGGCGGAAGCTCGCGCTGGCGGCCGTTCGCGAAAGGCGCGTCGCGCTTCGGGTCGGTCAGCTTACTCGCCGTGAGGCGACTTTGAGCCGCAGCGTCGCCGACAAATCTCATCAACTTGCCGATCGCGAGCAGCAGCTTTCCACCAGTCGCGCGGAATCGGACCGCCTTCTTAAGGAAACCGAGGGATTAAAGCAAAACTCGATTCAACTCGCGCAGCAAATTCAGACGCTGGAAGCACAGGCCGAGGAGCAGAGCCGGCGCGCAGACCGGGCCAGGAAGGAAGCCGACGCCGCCGAAATAGAAACACAAAAGCTGTACGACCGAATTTTGGATCTGCGGCTCACCATGATGCAGATGGAAGGGAATCTGGCGGGCGCCACCCAGGGCATCGAAGCCGTTCGAACTAGTGACGTCATTTTCCGAAAGGACGAGGAGTTGGCGCGTCTTCCCGTTCCCGGCGGATTGGACGACGCCACGGCTCGGGCAAAAATAGACCAAGTCGTACGAGCCGCGGATCTCGCAGCCAGAGAACGCGGCGTAAAGCCGGATGACGATGGTAGAGCGGCATCCATGGATTCCAGAATGCGGCGCCTCCCCGACGGGACGTATATTCGCATCTCAGTCGAGGATCAGGTATCGGCGTTTGCCACCGAAATGGGCAAGACGCACGAGGACTTATTGATAATCGCGTCTTCTTTCTATAATTATTTTAGCAAAGACGACACTTTCGTTCCGATTCAGATAAATATTTATCACAATAAAAAAGTCTACGATTCGGGCGATAAAGTGGCGCAGGTCGTCATCGATGGATCTCTGGCTGAAGGAGAGATTTGGGATGCGGTCCTGCGGTTCCTGCGATCCGACGTTAGAAGCGCCGCGGAGGCGTCCGGCCTGATTCCTGTGCATGGGCGCGAGACGTCGTTGGGCGAGATAACCTATGCGCAGATGACCAGCCTCGTGCGGCAAATCAAGAACCGAGGAGGGCCGACCAAAGTCGAGGCGCTGGCCGCCAAAAAGACGCTTTCGGCGGAGCCGCTAGCATTGAAGTTTAGGACTTCAAATCCATGAACGCCACGGTTTTGGCGGTGGACCCGGGCTCGGGCAAGTGTGGCCTTGCCGTGGTAAAAAAAGCCGGCAGCAGCGACGAAATTCTCTTTAGGACAATTTGCCAGACGCAAGACTTGCCTTCTGCGCTGAAAAAGGCTGGCGACGAATTTGCGCCCGATTTAATTGTCGTCGGAAATGGAACGAATTCGACGACAATTCAATCCGCGATTCGGGAAGCGCTGCCCGGCCGCGCGCTGCTGATTCTCGACGAAAAAGATACGACGATCAGGGCGCGCGAAAGATATTGGCTGCATACGCCGAGGCGCGGATGGCGCAGGCTATTGCCGAGCAGCCTTCAGGCGCCGCCAGTGCCTGTGGACGATTTCGTCGCAGTAATTCTTGCCGAGCGCGCGCTTAGCGTCGACTAGCGGCATTTACGAACGCTTCGAAGATTGCCTTCGACTGCGTCGAATCGGCGGTGCGCTCCGGATGCCACTGCAGTCCGAATCTAAACCGAGTTGAACTCTCTTCGATCGCTTCGATTACGTCGTCATCCGATTTTGCGGCAACAGACCAGCCGTTTGGAGCGGACATGGCTGCCTGGTGGTGGAAGCAGCCGACTTGGAATGGCTCGGTGCCGACTATTTTCGCGAGCCGGCTGCCTGGTGTCGCGGATACACAGCTAATTCCGTTGGTGTGCTTTTCGTGGCACACAATTTCGGGCAAGTGCTGATGCATCGCGGCACCGTTCATTACGGAGAGAAATTGCATCCCAAAGCAGATGCCCAAAATGGGTTTATCGGTTCTGGAGAATGCGGCGAAGAGAGCCTTTTCCGCCTCGATCCTTCGCTCGGGCATCAGCTTAGCCATTTCGTGAGTCTGTTGGCCAAACATTTCTCCCGGCAGGTCGTCTCCGCCTGTAATAAGCCAGGCGTCGGCGAAGCTTGCCATTTCGCTAGCGCTCGAAAGGGGTGATGCTACGATGGGAGTGCCGCCCGCCATCGCAACGCTTTCCTGGTATTCCAAATTAAGTTGTATGCGTTCGCGCGGAGCGGCACCCGGAGCGGAAATATCCGGCGAAATAAGAATGATCGGGCGATCCATCGGCATTAGTTTCGACGTACGAAAAAGCTCAATATTCGCCGATTTCGGGCGACCATGCTATAAATGCGGTCTGCGAGCCACGCGAAAACGGGACCAGTTGGCATGGGGAAACCCAGTCTCCTGCAAATGTAAATCCATGCCTCAGAGCCGAACAGGGAGGTCCCATTTGTGAGCCTGACCTCGACCTCGTTCGGATTGTCGCCGGCAGCCAAGCGGAACGCTTCGTTTCGACGAACGGCGCACGCTCCAAGCGTTCGGCAAAGAGCGCAATCGCCGTCGATTATGATAACCTCGTGCGCCATCAACTCGAATATACCCGGTTCAATTCTTGATGAATTCGCGCAGGGCTTGATCGACCACGACGACTCGGAATCCCATGTCGTGGATAAGGGCCATCTGTTGGCGGAAGATGCCGGTCCGAACGGTTGTCGTGCCCGTGGGCTTTATGTCCGAATCGTTTGCGACCTGATGATAGGTCAGCGTCACCCATAGATGATTGTCCTTGGCGACCTGGAGAATCGCGCGAAGCTCCGGAAGGTAAATTGTATCCTTCATCGCGACGGTCCTAATGTCGAGCGGCGAATAGTTTTCCGGATAATTGAACCAGCCGGAAAGGTTTCGATTCGACCCGAAGGCGCATTGTCCCATTCCGTCGAAGCCGCAGTCACGCAACAAATCGTCAACCAGGGCGGAGTGCCCTCCAAGAGGCGTAGCGAAATCCGTTACGAAATCTCCTCCCAAAATCCCGTTAAGCATGTCGACCGAATCTTGTATTTCGTCCCACGCCTCATCGCGATCGAGAAGCGACAGGTCAGCGTGCGACTCGGTATGCGCGGCGATTTCATGACCGGCTGCGCGCAGTGCAATTAAGTCGTCTGCGTTCAACGTCCACGCCTCGCCCAATCGGCCAGTTTGGATATAAAAGGTGGCTTTGTAACCGTACTGATCCATGATCGGCAGTGCGTTAGTTTTGAAATTGGACCAATTGTCGTCGGCCATTATGCTAACTGTGGGCGTTCTGCCGGAGTTCACGGAATATGAGCTTTGCTCCAGCGAAAAGTCGTCGACTGAAAGTGATCCGTTTGCCATTGCGACGAACATTACGCGCACGGTCGAAACGCCTTCGGGAACGAAAAATGTGTCGGTGTACTTCGACCACTTGCCGGTGCTAGAATGCGCCTGCTTCAGCTGGTATGAATCTCCGGTGCCGTAGAAACCGCTGTTTGCGGTCCATTCCTGGCGGATGACCACATGCGCCTCGATGTTGCCGGTCACGTATGCGCTGAACGTGTAAAACTTGCCGCCCGTAACCGCGACGGGATCATGCTGCCAAGTCGCTCCACCATCCTCGTAATTTTGTACGACGAGACGTACAGATCTCGAAGAATTATGGCCCGTGTGGTCGTAGGAAAACGTCACGTTATTTTGTCCGTAGGAGTACGATCGCCAGTGCTCCGGAACCTGCGGGTCGTTGCTATCCGGCGTTTCGACGCCTGGATTCAGAATAAGATTTTGCGCGCGACCAGGCGCGGCACAAATGGCGCTTAGAAGTACTAGATGTGTCGCAATAGCAAAAAGCCCCCAAGGCTTCCCCCTTTGCATAATGCGCAATTATGACCGCTTCCGCCCGCGAAAACTACTGACAAATGTACTGTAATTGTGATCGGTCCGCTGTGGGGTAAATTCCTCGTGCGGGCGGTTAGCTCAGTGGTAGAGCACTTCGTTCACACCGAAGGGGTCACTGGTTCAAGTCCAGTACCGCCCACCATTTAGCATGTCCGAGATCGATCCGAATACGTTTATGGGGGCTGTGCGGCTGGCTGTTTCCGATTTGCGCCGAGCTGCCGAATTCTATGAGGAGCGGTTGGGGCTTCGCCCTCTCCAACGAAGTCAAAGTTCGGCGTTTTTCGGCGCTGGCGCTCGTCAGCTCTTGATTCTCGATGAAAGGGCTGGTTCACGGCCAGCTGCCGGAGCGACGGGATTGTTCCATTTCGCGCTTCTGCTTCCTACCCGGCGCGATCTTGGGCTTGCGTTGAAACATCTTGTGGAAACGCGGACTCCGCTGCAGGGATTCGCGGATCACCGTGTTAGCGAGGCGATTTACCTTGCCGATCCCGACGGGAACGGCATCGAACTCTATAGCGACCGACCCAGGAGGAAATGGACTTTCGAGGGATCGGAGGTGGTCATGACGACCGATCCGCTCGACACCGAATCGTTGCTGGCCGAAGCGGCCGGAGGAGAATGGACCGGCATTTCCGAGGCGACGAAGATGGGCCATATCCACCTCAAGGTCCGCGATGTTGTGGAGGCGGAAAGGTTTTATCGCGAGCTGTTGGGATTTAATTTGATGGCTCGCTATGGCCGCCAAGCCGCGTTCGTTTCCGCGGGGGGATATCACCACCACCTGGCTTTCAACACGTGGCAAAGTCTCGGCGCCCCGCCCCCGCCGGACGATGCAACAGGACTCGTTAGGTTTTCGATCGTTACCAAGGACGCGGATTCGATTGCTGCGCGACTGCGCGAGGCGGGTATTGCGGTGGAGGAAAGAGAGGAGGGGTACTTTGCGCGCGATCCGTCACGAAACGGGTTCGTGTTCGTGTCGTAGCTTGTTTGTGCTTTAGGCTTTGGGGAAGTTTTGCGCTGAGGCGATTAGATAGGCTTGGCCCTGGTGGTATCCGGCGTGGAATGCGAGGCGGGCGAGCGCGCCGGTACCGTCGATCATCGGGCCAAGGACACTTTTGATAATCTTTGCGCGAACGGCTTCCGAGGGCGAGGCGATTATCGGCTCTGCCATGCCCCGACCGAACGCCAGAGCTTTGACCACGGCGTCGGGCGTCATTTCTTCGGGTGAATACGGAAACGGGACATCTTCGACAATGCCTTCTGTGGCGGCGCGCTTAAGCCGTGCTCCGTATTCGTCGAGTTCGGTTCCGAGGAGCTGAGAAATGAAGTTCACCTCGGCACCGGCCACATGCATTGCCGATTCACCGATGGTCAATGTTCCCGGCTGGATGCGCCAGTTTAGCTGCGTTTGAGATAGGCCGCCCACGGCATCCTCAAATCGTCCGCGGGAGAGTTTGTAGGCTTCCAGAAAATCTTGCATCGTGGTTGAACGGGCTCCCCCCTTACTAAGAGAGGAGCCCAGATGGGTCGCTAGTAGCCGCCGCCGACCTTGCTCTTGTCGGGGTTGGGCGGCCTCTGCAGCTTGGGCCGCTTGTAGCCCTGCAGAAGCCTGTTCATTTCCGCGATGGCTCGCTCGAGCTGCGCGTCCTTGCCCTGTCGCCAGAGATAAGGATCGAGTTCGACGTCGATGTCGGGATCGACGCCATGACCTTCGACCTCCCATTTGCCGGATGCCGGGTTGTAGAAGGCGCAGTTCGGCGAGTTGATTTGTCCACCGTCGACTGTCGGGAACCCGAAGGCTGCGACGAGGCCTCCCCAAGTTCGCTTACCGACCACGGGTCCGACCTTCTTGTGCTTGAACAGCCAGGGGAACATGTCGCCGCCGGAACCTGCGAATTGGTTCGCAATCATAACTTTCGGGCCATAGATCGTCGAGCCTGGCGTCGGCCAGTCTTTGCCGGTGCGAGGTGTGAACGCGGCGTCGAGGTCCTTGGACATTTCGTAGACCATGAAGTCGTTGATCAGGCCGCCATGGTTGAAGCGCTCGTCCACCACGATACCGTCCTTGTCGGTTTGGGCATAGTAGTACCGGAGGAACGCAGTCCAGCCCCCGCCGCCCGTGTCCGGAACGTGGACGTACCCTGCGCGTCCGCCGGTCATTTGCGCAACCTTTCGACGGTTGTCTTCGGCCCACGCTCTTTGACGTAGGGCGAATTCGTTGGCGACGGGGACGACGACGACTTCGCGTGCGCCGACGCCGCTCGGGCTCGGCCCGATCTTGACCTTGACCTGTCGATCGGCTTTGCCTTCCAGCGTTTCGTAGATGTCGTTCGAGTCGGTCAGCTCTTTGCCGTCGATCGCGAGGATATACTCGCCCGCTTTGGCGTTGATGCCTGGCTGGGCGAGGGGAGCGCGAAGGCCGGGGTTCCAGCGCTCGCCATCGTAGATACGCGTGATTTTATATCGGCCGTTTTCGAAGGCGTAGTCCGCGCCGAGAAGGCCTCCGGGGACTCCGTCGATGCCGGGAATGTCTCCGCCTTGAGCCCACATGTGACCGATGGCGATCTCACCAAGCATGTCCGTGAAAAGGTAGTTGAGGTCGTCGCGGGAAGCGATATTGGCCAGGAACGGGGCGTAGCGCTTGCGCATTTGCTCGGCGTCGATGCCATGCAGGTTCGCCGCATAGAAGAGCATCGGTTCGTTGCGCCAGATCTCGTTGAAGATGGAGCGCCATTCGACTTTCGGGTCTATCTTGACCTTGAGATCCGAAAGGTCCAAACCTCCTCCAGGAGGCGGCGGCGCCATGGCGCTGACGATCCGCATATTCGGCCCTTGCAACAGCAGCACCTTGGTGCCGTCCGCCGTTGGTATGAGGCCGCCACCCTGCGCGAACGGCGTGCTCCTGCGATCCGCCATCGAGAACTTTACGATGCCTCCGCCCCCGGGGCCGCCGGACATTGCGAAGAAGCTGCCGGCAGGGCCGGGTTCGAGAAATGCATAGGCTGCAGCCGGCATGGGGAGGGAGATTATACTGCTTTCGATTCCATCGAGGTCGATGTTGAACTTCGCCGCTTCGGGCTTCTTGCCCGGGTCGCCCCCTGGCTTGTCATCCTTGATCGGCTCTTCGTCGCTTTGCGGTTCGAGGGGGTTTGGCAAGTCTTTGCGGAGGACGGCGCAATACACGCTGCTCGTCACGTTCGGATTAGTCATGCTCGATAGATCGAGCCAACTCAGCGCGGGGCCAGCGTTCGTGCTTGCGAAGAAATAAAGATGCTTGCCGTCACGGTCGAATATCGGGCTCTTTGCATCGGAGAGGCCATCCGTGATCTGGGTTTTCTTTCCGGCGGCGAGGTCGTAGACGAAAATGGCCTGCATGTGGCTGTCGAGGTCGCGCGCCCACGTCACCCAGTTGGAATCCGAAGACCAGTGGCAGGCCATGGAAACCGCCGGGTCCGTGTACGTTGCTTCGTCCACCATCGTGTTCTTGCCGGAAGCAAGGTCGATGCACCAAAGCTCGTTGCGGTTATCGGTGTATGCCACCTTCTTGGAATCCGGCGACCAGCTGGGACCGTAATAGTACGCCGGCGAGTTGCCGAGGTCCAGGCAATTTATCTTTTCCGTCTGGACGTCGTAGAGGGCGAGCTGCTGCTTGCCGTTTTGGTCGGTTATGTACGCGATGGTCTTCGCATCTGGCGACCAGGCAGGATCGCGGCGGAAAACGCCCTGCGTTTCGTCGAGGAGGTGCGAATCGCCTTTCTCGGCCGGTACCGTGAAAATCCATCCGCGCGCGGCGACGACCGCTCGCTGGCCGGTAGGCGAGACGTTCGCGCCGCTCAAGTAGTTCTGAACGCTCTTGATTTCCGGGCGCACTTCAGGAAAGTCGCCGTGGACATCGATCGGAATCCGAGTCGACTTCTTCGTGGAGAGGTCGTAGAGATTGATAGATCCGAGCTTTTCGTAAACGATGCCACCCGGGCCCGCGGTCGCGGATTTTATGTCGAAGCCGTTGCCGGGAATTTCTTCGCTTACCTTTCGCGAGTTTGTGTCATAGCTGTAAAGGCCGACCGGGCCCTTGGGATCGGATAAGTAGTAGATCTTGTTGCCGATCCACATCGGCTGCTCGTCGTTCCAATCTTTGCGCGGAATTTCGTAGACCTTCGAATCGGACATTTGTCCGATCCAAATTTGATATGCCTGGCCGCCGCGATAGCGCTTCCATGCCAGCTCCCATTTGAAACCCGGCACGTAGGCGATTTTTTGGCCGTCTGGCGAGAAAGAAGCCATCGTGCCCATGGGGAACGGAAGAGCTTCGGGAACGCCACCCATCGCGCCGACTTTAAAGAGGCGCGGCGCATCCGTATTCGAAAGCATCCCCGATGCGAACACGACGCTCTTTCCATCGGGCGTCCAGCCAACGGCGCCGTCGGGCGCGGGATGGTATGTCAGCCTCTTGGGCGAGCCGCCGGTCGCTGGGATCGTGTACACGTCGATGTTTCCGTCGTATTGTCCTGAGAAGGCGATCGTGGAGCCGTCGGGCGAAAAATACGGGTTGGCTTCTATGCCGGGCGAGCTCGTCAGGCGCGACGCTTCGCCACCCTCGCGGGAGACCGACCAAAGGTCGCCTGCGAATTGAAAAACGATGCGGCTGTCGTTCATAGTCGGATGCTGCATCAGCATCGGGTTGGGACCAGGATGGAATGGGCCGTCTGTTTGGGCGGCGGCAAATATGGCTAATGGCAACAAGAGCATGTCGGAGATTCTATCTTGCGATGCTCCGAGCAAGTTCCGGTTTGAAGGACTTTTTGCCTAAGATTTGATCTCTCCAGCCGTTTGTCGCGTTGTAAATTGGTTCCAGCCGCTCAAAACGAGCTTCTCGTTCGGATGCTCGACTCCGTCTTCGACGCGATCGGTTCCAGAGTGCATCTGCACCAAAACCGTCTTTCGAACGCGCTCCGAGCGGTTCGGCATCGAGCCGTGAAGGGTGAAGTAATGGAAGAAAAGGACATCTCCGGGCTCCGCTTCGATGGGCGTTGCGCCCTCCAGCGGATAATCCGCCAGAAGGTCCGAATCGATTTGGCCGGATGTGTCAGCGATCCTGCCGAGCTTGTGACTTCCCGGATAAACGCGGAGGCAACCCATGGCATCGTCTGCCTTACTGACATGGATGATCGCCGCCAGCATCGTATCGCGAACGGTGGGGAAATAGGTCCAGTCCTGGTGGACGGGAAACGGCGCTCCGTTCTCGGCGGGCTTCTGGAACAGCTTTGTATGATGAAGCACGACATTCGGACCTAAGATTGCGTTGGCAACCTCGAGAAATCGGGGATGAAAAAGTGCCTGCATCCATTTGGCGGAATACTGCTGCACGTTGTGCGTATGCAGCACTACCGCATCGGACGTGGAAATCCGATCCATTTGCGGCCCGGACCATGCCGCGTTAGCATTTTCTTGGGAAGCGAGCAATTGCGCCACGATATGGTCGAATTCCGCGTCAAGCTCCGCGATTTCGCTCTGCCCAAAAACGCCGCGAGCTACAAAGAAGCCATCCTGAACGAATCGATCCCGTACAGCCCTCGCTGAAAGCCTTTCCATCGAATGCCATTCTGGCAGGAACATTCGGAACCGGCAAGAGGGCGATTCGCGTTATAACCATCGAAGGAGAATGAAAGGTATGAAGAAATCATTATTTGCATTGCCGTTCCTCGTCGTTGCCGCGGTAGGGTTCGCCCAGATCCAGGTGAATGGTCCAGACTTCACCGACCTCAAGGGCAAAGTGGTCAAATTCAATATGACCGACACCAACGGGAAGATCGTGACAAACCAAACTTTGAAAGGCAAGGTCGTCTTGCTCGACTTTTGGGCTACTTGGTGCGGCCCGTGCAAAGCGGCGTCCCCGACGATCCAGATGCTGCACGAGAAATATGCGAAGGCCGGCCTCGTGGCGATTGGCGCCAACTCATTCGAGCATGAAGATCCCGCCGGCGCTGCAGCCAAATATGCCAACGAGCATCAATACACTTACAAGATGACCGTTAAGAATGACGAGTTTGCGAAGTCGCTTGGAATAAACGGCATCCCATCATTCCTCGTTATCGGCCGCGACGGAGTGGTCGTGCTGGCGCAGGTAGGTTTCTCAAAGGGCAAGACCGAGCAGGTTCTCGAAGATGCCGTCAAGATGGCGCTTGCGAAGAAGTAATGCGCCGAGCGTATTGAGTAAGGATGCCCTCGTCCGAATGCGGACGGGGG
>DASSBY010000212.1:0-4918 GCA_035698285.1 Fimbriimonadales bacterium
TCCTCTTTATTCTGCCGCAATGTTCGGCAAAACTTTCGGGCTTTTCGCTGGCCGTATATCGAATGCCGATTCCGCCACCAACGCACAATTCTTCTAAGTCTAAATCGCGCGAAATTGCGAAGTCGGCCATTTTTTTAATAGCGTCGGTATGGGCGTCGGAATTCATTAATTGGGAGCCGACGTGGACGTGCAGCCCGGTAAGGTTCAAATTGGGATGATCGAGGACGGACTTCAGGGCCTGATTTGCGCTGCCGTCCAAAATTCCGAAACCGAATTTCGTGTCGGCCTGGCCGGTCGAAATTGCTTCGTGGGTTTCGGGATCGACTCCGGGAGCAAGGCGGATCATTACGTTGACGGTCTTCTTGGCGAAGGCACCTAGCCGCTCGATTTCTGAAATATGATCCAAGACGACTGCGGCCACTCCCAATTCCGCAGCCCTCTTCAATTCTGAGTCGGATTTGTTGCTTCCATGAAGTGTGATTTGTCGAGGTTCAAACCCGGCACGGATGCCGCCCTCCAGTTCCCCTTCGCTCGCCACATCGACATCGATGCCCTCGTCCCGCGCGATTCGAAGAACCGATAGAGCGCCGTTGGCTTTGGAGGCATAGGAAATTCTCGCCTCGGGATCGGCGGCGACAAATTCGCGTATCGCGGCGCGCATATCCGGCCCGGAAAGGACGTAGAGCGGCGTTCCGAAGCGGTCTGCGAGTTCGGCAGCGGGGACATCTGCGAACTTCAACTTCCCTTCGGGCGATGCGCTTTGGGACCCGAGAAACCTAGTAAACACTCGGGTGGAGTATATCAGCGGCCGACGACATCCCGCCAGTAATTCTCATCCATAGCCGGGCACCATCCCCGGACCGCGCTTTTCATGGCCCCGATTTTGGCGGCGACGATGTCGTCCTTTTCCGCCATCTCAGCGCATTTTCTCGACGGTTCCGCAATGAAGAGAACTGAGAAACATTCTGCTTTGTCTTCCTCGATCCCGGACATGGCGTATTTGTCGATAAATCCGCGACGTGGATTGTTTAAGATTGTATCTTCCGAACTCCGCGACGTGATTCCGCCAGTCCCATAAACGAAATCAGGTTCGTTCAATGCGGACCATTTCGGATCTTTGTAAAATGCGCTGCCGTTGAGCTCCTCCTCAACAAGGTGATAGAGTTCGTGATGAATTACTCGCCTTTTGTACGCCTCGGTGGTGCCGGTACCGTAAATATCCAAAAACAAAATATTCGCCTTATATTCTGGACTTGCGGCTACGGGAACACCTTCCACCGAGAGTTTCTTTACAAGGGCGATTTTTCTCAGATTTGCCTTGCGCACGAATTGCGGCGGATATTTATTTATTTCGGAAGCTAGAACGAACGAATAGCTACGCATGGCCTTGGCGTCTTCGGCGGAGAGATTTTCAAAGGTCACCGAGCCGAACGAGAAGTTTGGAGCAGAAGGATAGTCTATCGCAATGGCGTAGCGATGTTTGAGGGCTCGAAGAATCGGGGAGGACTCGTCGAGGTGAGCCATCGCAGCAAAGCAAAGCATCGCAACCATGCCAGTTAGACGTGTCGACCTGTGCCGAACTGTTCGGCCGGTGTGCATTAATGACGGGCATGCACCATGTGGTGATTATCGGCGGCGGCTTCGGCGGACTGAATGCGGCGAAGGGCCTCCGAAGGTCGAATGTAAAGGTGACCCTGATCGACCGCCGCAATTTCCACCTCTTCCAGCCGCTCCTCTACCAAGTGGCGACGGGTGAACTGTCCCCTGGAGACATCGCGGTCCCGTTGCGCTCGATTCTGCGCAAACAGCGCAACGTCGAGGTATCGATGGACCAGGTGGTGGACATCGACAACGCCGCACGCGAGGTTATGACCGAAACGACGCGGATACGATACGACACGCTAATCGTAGCCACAGGAACGCGGCATCATTATTTCGGCCACGACGATTGGGAGAAGCTTGCGCCGGGCCTCAAGTCGCTAGAGCAGGCGCTCGGCATGCGAAACCGGATTTTCAGCGCCTTCGAAGCCGCCGAACTGGAGCCCGATCCCGAGATACGGAAAGGCTGGCTCCGGTTCGTCATCGTCGGAGCCGGGCCGACGGGCGTGGAGCTTGCGGGGACGCTTGCGGAGATCGCCCGGAAAACTGTTCGCGAAGACTTCCGAAGATTCGATTCGGCCGAAGCGGAGATCATTCTCATCGAAGGGCAGGAGCGCGTCCTTCCCCTTTATCCTGCGGACCTATCCGCAAAGGCGCGCCGCTCGCTGGAGCGCCTCGGCGTGCGCGTCCGTACAGGTACGCGGGTCGAGGAGATTTCGTCCGGCTGCGTCACGATCGTCGAGGGTTCAGAGCGAGAAGAAATTCCGGCTCGCACGGTTTTGTGGGGCGCAGGCGTGAAGGCGTCGCACCTTGGCGCCGCTCTCGCGCTGCGCTTCGGCGCCGAGCTCGATAACGCAGGACGCGTGCAAATACTGGAGGATTTGACTCTGCCAGGACACCCCGAGATATTCGTAATCGGAGATCTGGCGGTCGGCCCGAACCACCCTTCGGGGGTGGCCCAAGTCGCGATACAAGGGGGCAAATACGCGGCGATGGTGATACGGAATCGTCTCGATGGTAAGACGTGGAAGTCCTTCCGCTATCGAGACAAGGGCATCCTAGCGGTTATCGGCCGCAACTCGGCGGTCGCACAAATCGGGAGACTGCATCTGGCCGGATTTCCCGCATGGCTGATCTGGGCCGTGATCCACATCGCCAACCTCGTCGGGTTCGATAATAAGCTCCTGGTGATGCTCCAATGGGGTTGGAATTACGTTACTTTTAGCCGAAGCGCCCGAATTATCTACCGCGAGTAGAATAGAGGAGGCCCTTGCGCGACGCTGCGCGTTGGTCGCCGGGGTATATCAAAGACGATGGCCGCTATCTCGAAACAATCCACCTACAACAAGCTCGACTTTCTGCGCCTGATGTTTACGAGCCGGGAGGGAGACCGGCGAGAAGCGGTTCTCCTCCGCCAGAGCAAGGGATGGTTTCAGGTGTCGGGCATGGGCCATGAGGCGCTGGCGGCGCTCGTTTTGCATCTGCGCGACGACGACTACATCTTCCCCTACTATCGTGATCGTGCGATCTTGCTGCAGAAAGGCATGACGAACCTCGAACTCGCCTACGCCTATTTCGCCAAACGCAACTCGAGCAGCGGTGGGAGGCAGATGCCAGGGCACTATAGCAATCGAGAAAAGAATGTTTGGAGCGTCCCGACGCCGACCGCCGGCAACCTCCTCCCGGCATGCGGCGCAGCGTTTGGGATGAAGCTCGAGGGGAAGGACAGCGTCGTTTTGGCGACGCTCGGAGACGCGGCGAGCCGTCAAGGAGAGGTTTACGAGGCGATCGCGTTCGCAGTTCAAGAGAAGCTGCCGATCGTTTTCGTCCTCGAGGACAACAAGTACGGAATCAGCACAAATACGGAACACATGAACCCCTACGCGCTCGGGATTCTTGGTACGGATAGCATGGTAAAAGTCGACGCGCGGCATCCAGACCGCGTTTACGAAGCCGGCGGCAAGGCTATCGAGAAGGCGCGCAAAGGCGGCGGACCGACGGTGCTCTGGTGCGAACTCGACCGATTGGCCAGCCACACGAGCAGCGACGACCACAGGGTCTATCGTACGCAAGAAGATATCGACGCGATGATGACCCGCGATCCGATCGTGACGATGGCGCGCGAACTCATCGACGCCGGGGAGTTAAGCGACGAGAAGTGGGAGGCAATCCAAGACGAGATCAAAGACGCCGTCGATCGGGATTACATCGAGGCGGATAACTCCCCCGACCCCAAGCCAAATGAAGTGCTGGACGAGCTTTACGGCGACCTCCCAAAGCCCGAGCCGCCGCCGCTCGAAGGTGGGCGCAAGTGGCGCATGGTCGACGCTCTCAATCAGGTTTTCAAGGTTGCGCTCGATAAGGACAAGCGATACGTCTTCTTTGGCGAGGACATCGCGGATCCGAAAGGCGGCGTGTTCAAGCTGACGGACGGACTGTCCAACGCGCATCCAGACCGAGTCTTCAACTCGCCTCTGGCCGAGGCGACCATCGTAGGCGTCGCGTGCGGTTTGGCCTGCTATGGAATGAGGCCCGTGTTCGAGCTGCAGTTTATCGACTTCGTCGGTCCGGGCTGGAGCCAACTCGTCAACAACATCGCCACGATTCGATGGCGCAGCTTTGGGACGTGGCCATGCCCCTGCGTAATTTACGCTCCTTATGGCGCTTACCTGCCGGGCGGCTCGATTTGGCACAGCCAAGCAAACGAAGCGCCAATCGCGCATTTTCCCGGCATCCGCGTTATGATTCCAAGCAACCCGCAAGACGCCGCGGCGATGATGTGGACGGCTCTGCACGCGGAGGACCCAACGGTTTTCCTCATTCCGAAGCACCTTTTCCGGATGCAAATGGACGTTCCCGAGGCGGTCCCGGCGGTTGGATTCGCGGAGGGGGCGGTGCTCCGCGAGGGCGAAGACGTGACCATCGTGACCTGGGGCAACTGCACCGAGCAAGCTATGGAGGCGGCGGCGAAGCTCGACGGCGACGTTTCTTGCGAGGTCATCGATTTGCGAAGCGTCGTTCCCTGGGATCGGGCGATTGTGGCGCGGTCGCTGGAGAAAACTGGGCGGCTCGTCGTGGTCGAGGAGGATACTGAGATGTGCAGCTTCGGCCAGACCGTGATCCAGTCGATGACCAGCGATCCAGCTTCTTGGGGTTCGTTCATTAGTCCGCCGCAACTCGTTGCGAAGCAGGACGTGCATATCGGCTTTAACCCAGTCTACGAATTCGCGGCGCTACCGGACACGGAGCGGGTCGTTTCCGCCGTTCGTCTGCTTATGGAATAGCGCCGGCTGCGGACAGAATCACCCGTAGCCCGGTT
>DASSBY010000213.1:0-3904 GCA_035698285.1 Fimbriimonadales bacterium
TAGAATGGGAAGGCGCAACACGTTCGCGACTTATGGCGTAAACAAGCTCACACTCGAAAAAAGGGAGAAGCCCGTGCCGCGTCGAATATTTCTCTTCGTAATCATTGCCTCGGTAAGCATCGGGGCCGCGCCCGCCCAAAGCCCGAGGGTCATTTGGCAGCGCCATGTCTCCTCAGGCCCGGTAGATGCGATCGCCTTCTCGCCTGATGGCCAACTCATTGCCGCAGGCGGTGAAGATGGAAGCGTCACCCTCTGGCGGTCGAGCGACGGCGCTTCTCTCGGCACGGTTTCTTCGCAGTACGATGCGGCGGTTGCCGTGGCCTTTTCACCGGACGGCGGCCTTCTTGCGACGGGTGGGCTCGACCGCTTCATCCGCGTAATACGGATGCAAGATCTCGCTACCCTTTACACAACGGGTGGCGGCGGATTCGTGGAGTCTCTGTCGTTTTCGCGTGACGGCCGTACCCTACTGGGAGCACTCGGATATTCAACGAACGAGCTCGCCGGCTTTCGAGTCTCCGACGGCGAAATGACGTCGATCATTCGCGACCATTGGGGAACCGTCTGGTCCGTCGACCATTCGCGCGACGGCCGGTATTTCTTGACCTCAGGAGCCGATGGTCAAGTCATTCTTTACAGTTCCGAGGGCATGCGGCTCGCCAATTTCAGCGGGTTCTCCGGCGACTGCGTAACATCCAAGTTTTCTCCGGATAGTTCGCTCGTCGCGGCCGCGGGGGAATACGACTGGATGGTCAAGATTTACGATGTGCCGGGACGTCAAACCATAAAGCAACTAAACGTCGGCCACAATTTCATTCACGGCGTTTCGTTTTCTAGCGATGGCCGGTATCTCGCCGTTGCTGAGCAGAATTATCCTAACAACGGACGCATCGAGGTCTACCGAGTTTCCGACGGACTTCGCCTCGGTGCCTACACCGAACAAACTGCTAACAGCGTTGGCTGCATCGCTTTTTCGCCAAGCGGCTACATATTTGCGTATGGCCGAAGCGACGGAGTGCTCACCCTCGCGCGTCTATTCCCGGCATCGCCTGCTCCTCGTACGCCGCGATAGGCCAGCCCGCTCCGTCATAATAACGACGATGGGCGAACCGAACTGCAACTTTGTTGAAGAAAGCGTGGCAGATGCCTACGAAAGCAAGGCAATTGCGAGACTCCAAGAATCGGGAATGCGGCTCACCGGACCCCGCCGAGCCGTCGTTCGCGTTCTGGCAGAAACTCGCAAGCCGCTTGGCGCATATCAAATAAAAGATCGCGTCGGGGTGGCGGGCGGCAAGATCGACGTTGTTAGCGTCTATCGGATACTTGCGAGCCTAGTCGAGTGTGGCCTTGCTCATCATGTCGGCATCGTCGACGGCTACCTCGCATGTCCGGCCAGCCATTCGGGGGGCCATCAGACCGAGCATCTCGTATGCGAATCGTGTGGCTGCGTCGAGGAAGTGGCGATACCCCAGTCGGCCCTAATCGAAATCAGCGTCTCCGGCTCGCGGCTCGGTTTCTTAGCTAACCAGACCCGGGTCGAGGTCTTGGGCCGCTGCTCGCACTGCCGCTAATCCTGTCGACGTAGCGCTAGTTCATCTTCGATTTGCCGGGCAGATATCGCACCTTCACGCAGAACGCGAAATTCCGGTACCAGTGAGACAATGGTCGATTCAGTGCCGATTGGCGACGGGCCGTTGTCCACGGCATATGCGCAGAATGATCCAACTTGCCTTATGGCATATTCGGCGGTCCTCGGGGATGCCTGGCCGCTGACGTTCGCGCTTGTCGCGATCACCGGCTCGCCAATTCGGCCGATGATTTCAAGCAAAATCGGATGGTCGGGCACGCGCACGGCGACCGTCGGGCCCCCTCCTGTTATGTCCTCGCAAACGCCGGCCACCTTCGGAAGTACGATCGTGAGCGGTCCTGGCCAAAATCGGTCCGCCAACCTTTGCGCGGAAGTCGGCCAGTTCGAGCAGAGCCGCCGAGCCTGCTCCACAGTAGCGGCCGCAACGATGAGCCCCTTTTCGTTGGGGCGCCCTTTGGCTTCGTAAACCCGCCGAATTGCCTGTTCATCGCTCGCAAGGGCGGCGATACCGTACACGGTCTCGGTCGGAACGATGCAGATCTTCCCTTCCAAAAGAGCTGCGGCCACGAGTGAGAGGCGAGGATCGCCGGGCCCCGTCGGGCGAAACCATTTCATGGAAGGCCGACCGCATGGCGCATGACATCGCGCGGCGCCGCGGTTCCGGTCCACCACTCGAAAGAAATCGCGCCCTGTTCCACCAGCATCTCGCGGCCGTCGATAACATAATGGCCGATCGCTTCGGCCCGTTCGAGGAAATCGGTCGGCCCTTCTCGGTAGGTGAGGTCATAGAAAGTCGTCTCCTGCTGGACCAAATCCCACCTAAGATCGGGCATCTCGCCCCCACTCAAACCAACCGGCGTCGCATTTACAATGAGCGAACAATCGGACGGGTCCGGTTCCGGAGTTGCGGTAACCTCTGGGTAGAGTTTCGCCAAGTCCGCCGCGCGCTCGTTCGTACGGCTCCAAATTCGCACCGTCCAGCCCTCCTTCGCGAGCCCATAGACCGCCGCGGCGGCGGCTCCGCCGGCACCCAAGACGAGCGCCTGTCCGCGATGAGCATTTTCGATCGGCGCCAAAAAACCATCGACGTCCGTATTTCTGGCCAAAATGCCTCCCCGAAATTTTAGGCAATTGGCCGCGCGAATTAGCGGAACGATATCGTCGTCGGCCAAGCCAATCGCGGCGGCCAACGCTTTATGAGGAACCGTCACATTCGCCCCGGCGTATCCAAGCGTCGCCAATCGATACATACACACGGAAAATTCTTCGGCGCTTACCCGGACAGCGATATATTCCCCCGCAATTCCGGCCGTTTTCAAGGCTGCCGTTTGCATTTTCGGCGAAAGTGAATGCTCGACGGGATCGCCAACAAGCGCCAAGCCCAACCCTGCGGGCTCCTTCAGTTCCCGCCATTCCATTACTTCCTCTCCTTAAAAGTCCAAAACTTCGTCATAGGAAAAGTCCAAGCCGTCGTCACGATTGTCGCTACGATCAGAGAGATAAGGTAGAGCTTCTTTCCCTCCCCAGCAGTATAAATCGAGCCGGCGACGGTTGTGTTGATGAGCAGGCCAATCGCGTAAACCAAATAGAATCGCAGCAATTGCCGGTGCGCCAAATCCCTTTCCGCCGCGCGGAAAGACCAGTGCCGATTCCAATGAAAACCGTTGAACGTGGCGGTAATAAACGATATCGCCTTGATTACGACAAATGCAGGGTCGAAATGTCCCCTAACGCCCGGCAGTACTCCGTAAACGGCATTCCTAATAGCCTGATTGAAGCTTCCATCCACGTGCTTGAACAAAAACCAGTGCAAGCCGAAATCGATAACGGTGCTGCTTGCCCCTACAATGACAAACTTGACGAACTGTCGCATTCCTCGCCTTTTGGCCATCTTGCTGAGGCCGGCGGGAAAGCTCACCGTGTCCACCATCCCGTCACCGAGATGGAATAGAGACTGAGGGCGGCCCAAATCAAAATCGTTCCATACATCCAAGGGTCCTTCAACAGCACCTGCTCCGGCGTCCCGCCGCCGTTGCGCTTGTACACGATTTGCAAATAGCGAAACACGCCGAAGATCGGAAATGGTATGGTGAAGAACAGTACAGGATGCGCCTTTGCGGTAGACGATTCGATTGCGTAGACGCCGTACGAAATGACTGCCGCAGCCGCGGAAATAACAATAAAATGGTCCAGCAATGCCGGCGTATAGCCTTCGAGCGATTCCCGCGCAGCGGTTCCCAAGTCAAATTCGTGCTTGCGTTTGGCAAATCCCAGAAATAGCGCGAGCAGGAACGTGCACACCAATAGCCAGCGGCT
>DASSBY010000214.1:0-4959 GCA_035698285.1 Fimbriimonadales bacterium
ATGTCTCGTGGTCGGCTCGGAAACCATCGATAAATGTTGTGTCATGGCAGCCGAAAAGCTCATTTACGCCAGCTACCCGACGCATATATCCATCGAGACTTTTAAGTTGTGGAGGCTCGGGGGCAAGAAATCGAACTTTCATAGGCCTGGGAGAAAACCGCGAACCGCAATTGGTCGATTATCGATTGTTGCATGCTATGGCGGCGCTTTGATGCAGATGAGGTCAAATCGTTGCGCAAAGTATGACAGCTTCGGATGGGCGTCGTGAGCTGGCGTTTTTGGACGGTCTTCCTTCCGCTACAATCCACCGATGCTTTACGCCCTCGCGGTTGCGGCGCTTTGCCTGGTCTTGAGGCTGCTGACGATCGGTGGCGCCCTTGCGGCGGCGGCGGTTGGGGTGGCGGTTTGGGAGGCGGGAAGATGGGGTTGGGCGGCGCCGCTGCTGTTCTTCGTCTTCTCCAGCGCGCTACTCGGCAGGGGGAAGTCGGAGCGGCGCAACTATCGGCAGGTGCTCGCGAACGGCGGGCCGGCGGCCATCGCCGCCATCCTATACATCCGCACCCCACAGGAACCCTTGCTCGCCGCCTATGTCGCATCCCTCGCCGCAGCGACCGCGGACACTTGGGCCACCGAAATCGGAACGCGCTTCGGAAGGCGTCCGGTTCGAATCACAGCCCTAAGTCCCGCCATAAAGGGTCGGAGCGGGGCCGTCACGCTTGTTGGGCTCGGGGGTGCGCTGCTCGGCGCGGCTGCTCTGACGGCGACTTCGACTCTTCGCCTCGGCACGCTCGCGGCGATCGGCTTCGCCGCCTGCCTCATCGATAGCGTTCTGGGAGACACGGTCCAAGCGCTCTACAAGTGTCCGGACGGCGCCTTGACCGAAACGCCGGACGGGACGCTGGTCAAGGGCGTTCGCTGGATCGACAACGATGTCGTCAACCTGGCCGCTACGCTTTCGGCCGCCGTGGCGGGCTACTTTCTGGCGTCCTGAGCCAACCTGTAAAAAATGTGCGCGTAGATCTTGGCCATTTTCAAAAGGTGGTCGACACGCACTTTCTCATCGTTCTCATGCGCTGGCCCATCGCCTTCCCAGCCCGTTCCGATGCTAACGGTATTGGGCACGGCGCGCGCGTACGTTCCGCCTCCCATCACTCCCGGCGCCTTGTCGTCGCCGGTCTCCTGGCGATAGACGTCGACGATGGTCGTCACCGGCTTTTGGTCGAGTGGGAAATAAAGCGGCGGGCTGTCGCTGAATCTGTCGAGCTTGTAAGTAGGCAGATCCTTGGCGCGGTGGTTCTCCCATTTGTCTTGGAGTTCGCGCCCGGTCCATTTGACTGGGTACCGTACATTTACCGTGAAAACCAAGTCGGCGCCGTCTGTATGAACGATGCCGATGTTCGTGGTAAGGCCGCCGCTAACGTCGTCACAACCTAAGATGCCGAGGCCCACGCCGCTGGGCTGTCCCAATTCGAGCAGGCTGCTGTAATCGTCGAACTGGTCCGCGGGCGCTATCGCGCGAATGGCTCGAAAGGCCCGGACCACGGCGCTGTCTCCTTGGAATGGCTCGCTGCCGTGAGCTGCTTTTCCTCGCGACTCGATCGTGCATCGGGTTCCGTCGACTGCGAAAGTAATGTTTTTGTCCCAGTATTCGCTAATGGTTTCCTTTGCCGTCTCGATCAGATTTGGAGCTATTTCCGCAATGGCCACGACATGGTCGACGACGATATTCGGCCTTTGTCCGCCTTCCATCGAAACGAGCGTGATTCCGCCCACGGGGCGTGGCGCGCGGATTACGAAATCGGCGATGCCCTTTTCCGCATGATAAAGCGGCCAGCCGGCATCCGGCGCGACTCCGAAGGTCGGCGCCTCCTCGACTTCGAAATATCGCTTTACGCATCGAAAGCCGCTCTCTTCGTTGCACCCGAAAACCAGGCGCATGCGAACCCCCAGGTCTGCGCCGGTCTCCTTGAGCGCACGAGCGGCATAGAACGCAGCCATCGTCGGCCCCTTATCGTCGATCGCTCCGCGAGCGAAAAGATAGCCGCCGTCGATCTCCGCGCCGAACGGTGCGTGCTTCCAGCCGTCGCTTACAGGAACGACGTCGACATGGCCCAGAGACATGACGAGCCCATCGCCCGACCCGAACTCGGCGTGGCCGGCAAAGCCTTCCACATCCCGCGTTCGCATTCCCCAGCTTTCGCCGAGGTTCAAAACGAAATCGAGTGCCCGACGGCAGCCGGCACCGAACGGGGCATTGGGCTCTGCCGGAGCTTCGAGGCTTTCTATCCGCAGAAGAGATCGCGTATCTTCGATAAGCTCCTGCTCGTGCTGTTCGAGCCAATCTTGGGCGGCGCCTACCGCAGTCGGTTTCGCAGGGGAATCCATGCGAGAATCTTACCGCTGGGCCGATGGTATTCTGCCTAAGCGATGCTGGACGATATGCGAGCGACTTTGCGCGAGGAGGCGCGGGCAATCGAAGACCTGGCCGAAAGGCTCGGTGAAGAGTTCGAAACCGTGGGGAGACTGATTTTGGAATGCGAAGGGCGCGTCGTCGCCTCGGGAATTGGAAAGGCGGGCGATATTGCGAAGAAATTCAGCAGCACGCTTTCCAGCACGGGCACGCGCAGCTTCTTCCTGCACCCCGCAGACGCTATGCACGGCGACTTGGGGATGATCGGCCCGGAAGATCTTGTCATCATGTTCTCGAACAGCGGCGAGACCGAAGAGGTGCTCCGCCTTTTCCCGCCGCTTCGCCAAATTGGGGTCACGACGATCCTTGTAACGGGGCGCGTTGGCAGCACGGCCGCGAAGATGGCGGATCATGCTCTCGACATTGGAATCGGCAAAGAGGCGTGTCCTCACAATCTTGCGCCGACAACCAGCACGACGGTCATGCTGGCGCTTTCGGACGCGCTCGCGCTGGCCGTCATGACCGCGCGCAACTTTTCTCGCGAGGATTACGCTCGAATCCATCCCGCCGGAGCGCTGGGCCGACGCCTGCTTATGCGGGTCTCGGATGCGATGCGAACCGGGCCTGACGCGCCGATGGTCGGCCCGAACGCTGCTTTCGTCGAGGCGCTCACGGGGATCACCAAGGCTCGGGCGGGCGCTGCGTGTGTTGTGGACGAATCGCAGAAGCTTCTGGGTCTCATCGCCGACGGCGACATACGGCGGCACATTCTTTCAGGCGGGCTTGAGATTCTGCAGGCGCCTGCGAGCGAAGTGATGACCCCTGACCCGGTAAGCGTTGAGGCTTCGATGCCCGCGATCGAGGCGCTCGAGCTCTTTGAGAGCTCCGAACGCAAGGTCGGAGAATTCCCGGTTACCGAGGATGGCCGCGTCGTCGGAATCATCATGCTCAAGGACCTCATCCGTCTCGGCCTTACGTAGATCGGGACTTTCTGCCGCCCAAATTAACCTGGGATGCCATAATTCAACTGAGCTGCTCACCTTTCCATGAATTACGACGACGAAAAACGGCCGCCGCTTATAGGCAGGCGTGAACTTTTAGCAAAGGCTGGAGTCGGAGCGTTCGGACTTCTCAGCGGAGGACTGGGGGCCATTTTGCCCGCAGCGGCCAAACAGCGGCAAGCGAAGGGGCCGGTTCTGAGCCTCGATATCGCCTGCGAGCGGGACACGTGGCCGATTTTTCCCGGCGCTGAGACTTTCGTCGAACGCGTCGAAATGTCCGTTCGGGAAGGCGATGCGTCAAAGCTCCGCGCGATACCCGGATCGTTCGCCGGACCGACCATTTGGGTGAATAAGGGTGACACCGTACGCGCGCGCATGGTCAATAATCTCTACCAGCCCACCATTCTGCATTGGCACGGCCTGGTTACGGACGAACATAACGACGGCCTACCAAATGATGCCGTCGCTCGTGGCGAGAGCTACGATTACGATTTCACGGTCGGCAACAGGGCCGGTACTTACTGGTATCACCCCCATCCCGACCACTACACCGGCCCCCAATCTTATTACGGAATGTCGGGGATTTTTGTCGTTTGCGATAGGCATGAGCAATCGCTTTCCTTGCCGCGTGGCGAATATGATCTGCCGCTGATGATCGCCGACAAATTGGTGGACGCAAATAACCAGCTCCAGTACGGATCCAACCCATTCGTTGGAACAATTGGCGACCAAGTTTTCATTAACGGCCGGCCAGATTTCACGATTTCCGCGGCGACGCGCGTTTATCGGCTGCGCTTGGTCAATGGGTCGAACGCGCGTTTGTATAAGCTTGTTTGGAGCAACGACTTGCCGCTAACGGTTATCGGGACCGACGGCGGTTTGCTGGAACGTCCCGTGCAAAAGCCGTATGTCATGCTCGGACCCGGGCAGCGGATCGAATTGTGGGCGGATTTCAGCGACCTCCCCCTTGGCGAATCCTTTAAACTGCGGAGCCTCGCGTTCGAAGGAACCGCAGTCGGATTTGAGGGTTCGGGAATTCAGAACGGCACCCCCATCGACGTGTTTTCAGTTCGGATCGATCGCCAAGAGCCAGAAACGCTTACGCTGCCGACAACGCTTGCGCAGATCCAACGATACGACAAAGCGAGCGCCGTGAACGCGTCGCACCCACGGAATTTCCCGATCACTTTCGACGGGGGATTCTATTTCAACCATTTAACGTACGAACCAGGGGTCGTCTCAAAGCACGAAGTCGTAGAAAACAATACGCTCGAATGTTGGGAGTTTTCAAACCGTACAGGAAATATCGGCATCGTGCATCCGATTCATATTCACGGACAAAGTTTCCAAATTTACGACCGCCAAATTCTGCCGGAATATCGCGACGCTTGGGAAGGCGTACGAGAGGGATATGTCGATGAGGGCTGGCTCGACACGTTTATGCTGATGCCCGGGGAAAGCGCGCAGCTCCTGCTCAGATTCGGTCCTTTTAAGGGCCTTTCGCTCTACCATTGCCATAACCTCGACCATGAGGACATGGGAATGATG
>DASSBY010000215.1:0-5992 GCA_035698285.1 Fimbriimonadales bacterium
ATGCCCGGACCGAGCAGCTCCTTTTGCGCCGCGGACGTCACGATCGCGACGCACCGAGCATAGTTCGGCTTGCTCGTGCCCGCCATAATGCCGGGATCCGCAGCGAACTGTCGGCGAACTTCGCCAATAAGCTGGAACGAGGCGCGCCCTACAGCGTTGATCGAAAATGCGCTGAAGAGGAAGGGGGCTGCTCCGCCGATCAGCAGGCCGATAAAGATCTGGGGCACCTCGAGACGCAACCCAAGCTCCGTTAACCGAGAGTCTTCGATAAACGAGTGGAAAAGCGCGACAGCAGCCACAACCGCCGTGGCGATGGCGAAGCCCTTGGTAAGCGCTTTCGTCGTATTGCCGGCAGCGTCGAGTCGTTGGACCGCGCGGCTGCCCGGCATGCTCCCGGGAGTAACGACCTCGTTTTCTTCCGCTCCCGACATTTGGTAAACGCCTTGCGCGTTGTCGCTGATGGGTCCGAACGTGTCCATCGCGAGAATGTATGCCGTGGTCGTCAGGAGCCCGAGGCCGACCAGCGCAATACCGTAGAAGCTAAGGATAAACCCACCGAACATGCTCGGTGGGAAGATAAACAGCGGTGCGAGCAGAGCGATAACAATCGCCAAAACCGACCAGACGGCGCTCTCCATTCCATAGGCAAAACCTTGGATGATCATCGGGGCCGGGCCGGCGGTAGATGCCTGAGCGATTTCGCGAACCGGCTTCTTTTCGAAGCTGACGAAGTTGTCGGTCAACCGCTCGATGACGAAAGCCATGAGGATGCCGACGATAACCGCAAGGGCGAACCGCCACCACTCAACAGGGGCGCCGCTTTGCGAGACTGTGGCGATTTTGCCATCAGGCTCGACCCGGTCAGGGCTCGTCATGGCCGCCGGATCGACGACATGCTTTGCTTCCGTAAAGTCGAGGGGAGGCAAAACGGCGAGCGCCTTCTTGTCGGTGACGGCCTTACCGTTTTTGTCCTTGCCGATGGTCCAATAAAGGTCGCCGCTAACCGAACTGACGGCCAGCATGATTTCCGCCTGGTTCTCGATTTTGGTTCCTTGACCGGGACTCTTCAAACTGGTCTCGGGCATGATGGTCCACTGCTCGACCGGCTTGGGAGTTGTTCCGGATACTGCTGGTGGTGTAAATGTGGTTTGCGCGACGTAAATTTTCTCTCCTGCGCCAGGGCCGATGTAATCGACGAGAAGAACCCGCGGCACACCATCGAACAGGACGGTGTAGTTACGAACCGGATCATCCTTATCCTGCGCAAGTTCGTCTTCGGTGAGCGGTTTGAAAGCCGGAAGCTTGGGCATCGATGCGGGCCGGCTTTTTCCCATCTCTTCGTGGAGCTTGCTCAAGAACGCATTGGTCTTCGTCAGCAGCTCCGCGTCCTTCATCGCGGCCGGCGGCTTGGCGGGCTTGGCGGCGCCCGGGGCGGTTATGCCTTGCTCCACCGAGTTCAGCGCGTACATCGCGTTCAGATCGCGCATGGCTATGCGCCGAAGTCCAGAAACCTGCTCGCCCTTGCCGTTCGAATAGGTCGTCGACTCAACTCCTTGCATGATAAAGAAAGCGAGCAAAGCAGTGCCGATCGCCGCAAATATCGCAGAAGCCCAGAAGCCGCGGCTGATGGGAGTAAGCGGGTCCATCTTTTCGTCGTTCTTGCCCTTCACCATAGCAATCCCGAGGACGGAAGCGATGATTCCAACACCGCGCGCCATAAGGGCGAAGATGATTAACTTCATCCAGGTCGGCTGATCGAAAATCGACGCCGTCGCGGCGCCCAAAACGATTGCGGCGACCAGCGTCACTTCGTAAGATTCGAAAACGTCCGCCGCCATTCCGGCGCAATCGCCCACGTTGTCGCCCACATTGTCGGCTATGGTTGCCGCGTTGCGAGGGTCGTCTTCGGGAATGCCCGCTTCGACCTTTCCAACAAGGTCCGCTCCCACGTCCGCGGCTTTGGTGTAGATGCCTCCGCCCACACGCATGAAGAGAGCAGCGAGCGATCCGCCAAAGCCGAAACCGATCAAAAGTTTCATCGCTTGCTCACCCGCGACAAGGAAGATGATCGTCGCGCCGAGCAGGCCCATACCGACGGTAACCAGGCCGGCCACCGCGCCGGCCCTAAAACCAATTTCGAGTGAGTTCTTGTAGCTCGTCTGGGCTGCGGCGGCTACCCGCATATTGCTCGCGACTGCCATAACCATGCCGATATATCCGGCAGTGTACGAGGCTAGGACGCCGAGGATAAAGGCCACCGAAAGCCACAGCCCGATGGGAACACCATAGATGGCGATGCCTTCGAATTGACGGTTATACAGAAAGAAAAGGCCGATCGCAAGCAAAACGACGAAGATACCCATCGTCCGGAACTGCTGGCGAAGATAAGCCAGCGCGCCATCCTTTATCGCGGCGCTAACTTCCTGCATCTTCTCGCTGCCCATCGATTGTTTGAGCACCCATCCACGAATTGCGAAACCGACGCCGATGGCGAGCAGCGCGAGAACCAGCGAAACGTACAAGAACATCTTGTCCTGGTCCGAAAACGCTAGCTTCACATTCGCTTCCGCGCCGGCAGCGAAAGCGAGTGTGGGAATCAAGCAAACCAGCGCCGCGAGCAGGCGTGCCGGCGAGAACATTGTAAATAGTTTTTTCAACGGTGGAATCATCCTCGATAAGCCCTGACAGACTCTTGTTTTATGCGTGACGCGAGGAACCGCGACATCCTGTTGCAGTCCCCCCGAAAGGCGTCCTATTTTACCCTCAACGCGGCTTCGCCTTACAGCCGGTGTACAATGCCATAGACATGCCGTTCCCAGTTCGGATTGTCGTTCCCGCCTCGATCCTCGCAGCCATAATCGTCGCGTCACGGCCCTCCGCCCCAACGTATTCAGGTCAAGTGGCGAAGATTCTTTTCGATAACTGCGCCTCGTGCCATCGTCCAGGTGAGGTCGCGCCCTTCTCGCTGCTGAGTTACGAGGACGCCCGCAAGCGCGCCAAAACCATAGCTGCCGTCGTGCAAGAGCGCGTCATGCCGCCTTGGAAAGCGGTCCACGGCTACAACAATTTTCTCGACGAGCGACGCTTAACCGACGAACAAATCGAAATCCTAAAGGCCTGGGCCGAAGCCGGTGCCCCGCGAGGGAATGTCAAGGCCGAGCCGAGGCCGCCGACGTTCGCTTCCGGCTGGGCCCTCGGAGCTCCGGACATGGTCGTCGCCCCGGAGAAGGAGTTTCATATCGGCGCGGAGGGGCGTGACATTTATCGAAACTTCGTCGTCGATTCGAATTTCAAGGAAACGAGATGGGTAAAGGCGATCGACGTCCGCCCGGGAAACCCCAGGGTCGTGCATCACGTTATCGTTTTTCTCGACGGCAAGGGTCGCGCGGCTAAGCTCGAGGCCAAGAATGACGACGGCCAGATAGGCTATGACACGTTTGGCGGTGTGGGATTTGCGCCGGATGGCTCTCTTGGCGGATGGGCGCCCGGTTTGCGCCCGCACATGACTCCCGACGGCACGGCTTTCGAAGTCCCTCCCGGCACTTCATTTGTGATACAGATGCACTACCACCGAGACGGCAAACCGGAAACGGACCTAACGAAGATCGGTCTGTACTTTTCTAAAGATGCCCCGAAAAGGACGATGCAGCTTGCATGGATAGCTCAGCCGTTCTTCCGGCTGCGCCCTGGAGAAGTGAATCAAAAAGTGTCGCTAAAATGGCCCGTCCCCGTGGATGTTACGGCTTACGCCGCCATGCCCCACATGCATCTTCTAGGCAAATCCATGAAGGCCTGGGTTGAAACCCAGGATGGCAAAACGCTCCCGATTATTTATGTCGATGATTGGAATTTCAATTGGCAATTAACCTACGCCTTCAAAACCCCACTGAAAATCTCAGCGGGTTCCACGGTGCATGTCGAGGCGATTTATGATAATTCGAAAGACAATCCCCGAAACCCGAACGATCCCCCAAAGCCCGTTGGCTGGGGAGAGCAGACCACCGATGAAATGATGCTTCTCATCGTGCCGTTCACAATAGACGGGGTTTCCTCTTTTAGGAAATAATTGTTAAGGCCCCCCGGTTAATCCAGCAGTCGCCTCGCGAGGGCTATCTGGTGAGACAAATCGTCTAAAATGCGGCCGTTCGCAAAAGGCGATATGTCCGGTCTCTGCCATAAGCCTGCCAAGCATTCCAATATTCCGGCATCCAGCATATGGTCTTCGCCGAGCCTGGCGATCCCCGCACGAGTCGTCCGATTTTTCTCGTTCGGGTACGACCGCAAATTGATAAAGATGTTGCGTGCCAGGCGTGGCGGAGCCTTTGGCAATAGGCGGAATACGTCCTCCATGTCATCGATGGCGGGAAAGGGGGCGCGCAACTTCGACGGGTCGGCCAGGTAGGCATTCACAAAAGCATGAGAAGCGCCCGGTTCGCACCACCATGCTCGGATCGCCAGCGCGTCGGATCGGTTTTCGGCGTTCGCTGGGAAAGCAACAGGAAATCGCGCCGAGAGCCATTCCGATGAGGCCCGCACTTCCTGCTCAGACACATTCTTGCCGAAACCCAAGGCCTTTTCCGGCGCGGGCGTAATGTCTGCGAGCATTTGCAGGAAAAAGCCTGCCTGGTTGGCGGACGCCGCTGCATTCTTCGCGTAAAGGTCCGCAAGGCTCAAGATCGGAAATTGAGCATTCTGAAGAAAGTCGTGGTCGACAAGCTGAATCTGCGAGGGCTCGATGCCGATGAAATATATCGGAGCGAGGCTTAGCCCTGGCGACGTCCAGAAATTGGCGACCGCATCGTCATGCTCTTTCTCGCCCTCGTAAAATCGGCCGCCGACGCCGGCACGCTGCAAGAACCAAAGACAGGTTTTTGCGCTTCGGCCGTCGAAGAAATGCTGCGGGGGGTCGTCGTCCTTCATCATAGTTCCAACTTTTGGCGTTGCAATATGGATGGTTTGTTCTCCCGAACCCTTGATGTATGCAATAACGTTGACCGTTAGGTTTATCGTCTCGATAGGCTCGGCGTTCTCCGGGTGATCGTTTCGCCACTTTTGCCCCGCCGCCCCGGGCTCGCTCGCCGTAGTTATGCCGATGACGACTAGATCGCTGCTTCGGAATTCCGCGCGAATATACTGGGCTATCAGCGAACTCCTGACAAAACCAAGAGCAAGAAAAAGGGTAAGAACTTTAGTGATCATCTTATTTACCTGTGAAGCGTGTCATTAGTGAACATTTTGATTAGAAACGTTCCGACGTCGATTCCCGGACCTCCGGGAGTCGTGACACGGGTACCTGCGAAGTACGTGTGCTGAGCAGTCAATACTGCTGGCGGACCAGGACTAAGACGGGCAGTTCCGGGCCAACCGCCGAACGACAGGTAGTCCTGGAATTTTGCGTGATAGTCATATCCGGCTGTGTTGCCGCCCAGTCCGTAGGCCGAAAGGTCTGAATTGGCGGACCCGGTGACCCAGAAATAGCCGCTGGCGGCATTATCCTGAAATGGACTCGGCAACGGGTACGGGGGGGTTGGAGGGGGATCGAAGGTGGTCGGCAACGAGGGAAATCTCTCTTGAAGGTCTATCTCCTTAAATGGATATAGCCCGCTCCAAAGCTCCATCGCCCAGATATCCCTTCGCGACCATGGGGGTCCTCCGGCGTGCGACATATTAGCGTGTGCCACGGCATCGACATGGTCGGGTCGATGGCAGGTGATTTGCGAATACCCCGGATCGGTGGACACCCCGGGCGCATAATAAGCATCGGAGGTGTCGTCACAATAGTACGTTAAGTTTCCGAATTCAAAAGAATACACCAGGCTTAATTTAACTTGACCACGGTTGCTTGTGCAACCGACGGCGTAGACTTCGACACTCGTTGAGTTCTCAGTGGGAGTGTTGAAAAAGTCGGCAAAAAAGCCTTGATAGAATAGAATCCATTGATAGTGAGTACCCGGTGGCTGCTGCCATAAGATCGTAGCCGTGAGCCTAATTC